>URHI01000051.1 GCA_900547565.1 uncultured Eubacteriales bacterium
TACCACCGCGACGATGAGCAAATGCTCGCCGACATCATCTATGAAAGTATAAGTATAAAGACACGCAAGCTGTCACTCGACGATGACGGCCGCCCGGTGGTGCTGTATTATGTCACGCCGCAGTTGAGCTATGATATAACTTACCGCGGTGACCTTGCAGCAACCGCCGCAGAAAAAGACATTGACGTGCATCAGACGGGAGTCTACGAGCCGCCGGTATACGCCGCAGTCTACGTGGAATAACATAATGCAAGCCCCCGCGAGTAATTATGAACAAACCTCTGTATAAACAGCATTATTCAAGTGTTCTTGCCAAAGGTTATATTGATCATGTAATATTTGTGGAGGTATACCATGAAAAAACGCTATATCGGCTTACTCCCCCTGCTTATTGTGGCCGCTATGCTTGCTTCATGCTTAGGCTGCATTGACAAAGTAGCCACGCCGGGGCAAGTTACGGTCGTGAGTTACCCGACAGATAATATTACTTTGTATAGCACAGGGTATACCGGTGCAAACCCGACCGTCTCAGCAAATGATACAATGTCAGCCCTCACTATTGGCTACAGTGTCTCAACGGTTGACACCCCGGAGTCTGCGCTAACCTTCAGGGGAATTCAGTATGCTGTATCGTTCGGAAGTTCCAGCAAACCATTTATGCGAACGACAGGATATGATACGTATTACACATCCTCCGGAGACATACGCATGTTTTATGTCGAGCATGGGACAGACAAAATTATCGGATTTGCAAATGATGTTGATTTTCCATCTCATAGGATACCCGAGCCACTCAGTAACGAAGAGCTTATAAGCCGGGCACGTGAAAGCCTCAGCGAATTTATTGACATCACTTATTATGCTAATACCGATATCGAATACGACAGCAGCCTGAACGAGTATGTCGTAACATTTTACAACAAGTTAGGCGATGTTGCCATAGTGGACAGCTCAACAGTAAGTATATTCGGAGACGGTACTGTTTCGTCAGTATTGGCCCTGCCCGAGCCGAAAATACTGAGCGCCGCCCGCTTCTCCGACCTTGACGTTGACGAGTTTGATGCCGCACTTGAAACACAGCTGAGGCAAGCCTATCCCAACTACCACCGCGACGATGAGCAAATGCTCGCCGACATCATCTATGAAAGTATAAGTATAAAGACACGCAAGCTGTCACTCGACGATGACGGCCGCCCGGTGGTGCTGTATTATGTCACGCCGCAGTTGAGCTATGATATAACTTACCGCGGTGACCTTGCAGCAACCGCCGCAGAAAAAGACATTGACGTGCATCAGACGGGAGTCTACGAGCCGCCGGTATACGTCGCAGTCTACGTGGAATAACATAAAACAAGCCCCTCACGGGAAGCATAGGTACAAAACGAATCTATGCCACCGCAGCGGGGCTTATACTTATTTTATAGTCTCGAATTTTATAAGGCTGGTGTTGCCCGACTGGCCGTTGGTCAGGCCACCGGTGATCACTATCTTGTCGCCTTTTTTTACAAGTCCGGATTCCTTGGCACAGCGTGTTGCATGGTAAAACAGCACGTCTGTAGACTGAAATTCCTCGCTCATCACAGGAGTGACCGCCCACGAAAGCGCCAGCTTGCGCCACACCTTGGGATCGGTTGTCATACCGATGATAGGTTTGGGCGAGCGGAACCGCGACACCATTCTCGCCGTTGCGCCGCTGCGTGTACACACCACGATCAGCGCCGCATCAATGTCGATAGACAGCGCACAGGTCGCATGTGAAATGGCATCGATATCGTTTTTGATTTTGAACGCCGAGTTATGGAAACGTTCGGCATAATTTATATCGCTCTCGGCCTGCTCAGCGATGCGCGCCATGGCCGCGACTGCTTCAACCGGGTGTTTGCCGATGGCAGTTTCTCCTGACAGCATAATGGCCGAGGCACCGTCGTAAACGGCGTTGGCAACATCAGAAATCTCGGCACGTGTGGGACGCGGCTTGGAAATCATGGACTCAAGCATTTCGGTCGCCGTTATTGTGCGCTTGCCGCGGTAACGGCAGGTAGTGATGATATGCTTCTGTATTGCCGGCAGCTGCTCAAACGGGATCTCAACGCCCATATCGCCGCGCGCAATCATAATACCGTCGGAGGCACCAATAATTTCATCTATGTTATCGACGCCGGCGCGGTTTTCTATTTTGGCAATAATGTCTATTTCATCCCCGCCGTTGGCACGGAGGAAGCGGCGGACGTCATTGAGATTCTCGGGGTTGGACACAAACGAGCATGCCACAAAATCCACATCATTTTCAATGCCGAACAGCAGGTCGGATTTGTCCTGCTCACTGAGAAACTCCTGCCGCAACACCTTGCCCGGGAAGCTCATGCTCTTGCGGTCGGACAACTCTCCTCCGATAATGACCTTGGTGATAACATCGGTATCTGTTGTCGACTCAACGCGAAACTCAATAAGCCCGTTATTGAGAAGTATGGGATCGCCAGCCGAAAGCTCAGCCGGCAGGTTGGCATACGACACGGCCACGCATGTGTTGTCACCGACTATCTGCCGGGTAGTGAAGGTGAAGGTATCGCCCTCCTTCAGCGTAACACGGCCGTTCTTGAAGGTGCGTATACGGTATTCGGGGCCTTTGGTGTCCAGCATTATAGCCACAGGCAGCCCCAGGCGGTCACGCACCCGCTTGACAGTGTCCATTTTGCGTTTATGTTCCTCATGAGTGCCGTGTGAAAAATTGAACCTTGCCACGTTCATGCCGGCACGCATCATGCCCTCGAGAACTTTTTCGTCCTCACATGCCGGACCTATTGTGCATATTATCTTGGTTTTTTTCATTTCATAAACATCTCCGGATAAAATCCAAATTTAAGTTTAATTATATCACAATGCATTCAATAAATCAACATTTTTTATTATATTCCGGAAATGTTTTCCGAAATTAATTCAATTATTTATATTTTATTGTTTTTATTTAAGTTTTTAATAAAAATCAGAAATAATTGCTGACATTGACTATTTTGTGTGATATAATATTCTATGTAAACCTCAGCATTCAATGATCCTGATTATAACAAAGTATATATTTATCACTATTGATTCGCGAGGCATATATGGTGACAATTAAACAAGTGACAAATAAACACGAGCTGAAAACCTTTGTGGATTTTCCCAACCGCCTTTACAAGGACTGCCCCCAGTTTATACCTTCCATGTTCGGTGACGACATGGATGACTGGAACCCAAAAAAGAATCCGGCATTTGAATATTGCGACGCACGTTGCTATCTGGCACTGCGCGATGGGCAGGTCGTCGGCCGTATCGGTGCCATACTAAACCACCGGGCCAATGAAAAATGGGGAACACGGCGCATGCGCTTCACACAGGTTGATTTTATAGACGACACCGATGTCTCCGAGGCACTGTTCCGGACAGTTGAAAATTACGCCCGGGAGTGCGGATGTACCGAGGTACACGGACCGCTCGGCTTCTGTGATCTTGACCGCGAGGGTATGCTGGCAGAGGGGTTTGATGAGCGCAGTCTGTTCATTACTTATTATAACCATCCGTATTATATTGATCATCTCACCCACCTCGGCTACGTCAAAGATGTCGACTGGACCGAACAGCTGATTGAGATACCGCAGGATCAGGCCACCGCAGACATGCTGTCCCGGGCAGCACGTTTTGCCATGAAGCGGATGAAGCTTCATGTGGCGGATGTACGGCACCAGCGCGAATACGGCAAGTATGTCGAGCAGGTATTCCGGCTGGTCAACGTCTCATATGCCAAGCTGTACAGCACAGTCGAGCTGTCGGACCGGCAGATACGGCGTTACGCAAAAAAATTCATTCCGTTGATAAATCCGCTGCTGACCTGTTTTGTTATGGACAGTAACGATGAAATGGTCGCCTTCGGCGTAGCGGCGCCGTCAATGGAAAGCGCACTGAAAAACAGTCGCGGACGCATTTTCCCTACCGGCTGGATCGGAATACTGCATTCCCTGCATAAAAATGACAGCATTGATATGTTTCTCATAGCAGTTCACCCGGATCTGTGGGGAACGGGCGTAAACGCGATAATTCTGGACCACGTACTTCGCGGCTGTCATAAAATGGGCATCACGACCGCCGAAACGGGTCCTATGCTCGAGACCAATATGAATATTCAGCTACAGTGGAAGTTTCTTAAAGCACGGCAGCACAAGCGCCGACGGTGCTTTATCAAGCTGTTGGGCTGAAAAACTATTAGAAAGGCAGGTACTCCATGAGAGTTTGTCTGGCAAACGATTCATTTCCGCCGCTGATAGACGGAGTCAGCAACACCGTCGTCAACTACGGTAATATTATTCAATCAAAATACGGTGCAGCGATTGTGGCAACGCCGCGCTATCCCGATGCCAAGGATGAATACCCGTTTGAGGTAGTACGCTACGCCAGCCTTAACACCGTCAAGCTGGTAGGCTACCGAACAGGCTACCCATTTGCACAAGATGCGATGGAACGGCTTGCGGCTTTCCGGCCCGACATAATTCATTCGCACTGTCCCATGGCTTCACAGTTTCTATGTCGAGAACTGAGAGATATAACCCGGGCGCCGCTTGTTTTCACTTACCACACTAAATTCGACATTGACATCAAACGCGCAGTCAAGCTGAAATTCATACAGGAGCCCGCCATACGTGAGGTAATACACAATATTCAGGCTGCAGATGACGTATGGGTGGTCAACCGCGGCGCTGGTGAGAATCTGAAAAGCCTCGGCTACAAAGGCGATTACACAGTAATGCCCAACGGAGTTGACATAGATCGCACTCCTGCCGACACGGCGCTTGTGTCGGCGATCGAATCCGATTGCGGACTGAGCCGGGAAGTTCCGGTGCTGTTGTTTGTGGGGCGTGTCATGTGGTACAAGGGACTTCGCATCATACTTGACGGTCTGCGCCAGGTCAAGGATGTAGGACAATGCTTCCGTATGATATTTGTCGGCAACGGAGACAATCTCGAAGACGTGCGAAACTATGCCGAAGAGCTTGGACTTGGCGGAGACTGCGTCTTTACCGGAGCAGTGTACGACCGCGCAATGCTCAAGGCGTATTACAGCCGGGCGGATATGTTCCTGTTGCCAAGTGTGTTCGACAACAACCCGCTTGTTGTCAAGGAAGCGGCCGCCTGCTCGACCGCCAGTGTTTTGATACGCGATTCAAGTTCTGCCGAAGGCATAACTCACGGCGACAACGGCATACTTATCGGTGAGAGCGCCGATGACCTCGCACGCGAGCTTATATCACTTCTGCGAAATCCCGACAAAGTCCGGCAGTTAGGTCAGCGCGCGGCAGATACGCTGTATGTGTCATGGGATGACAGCATTGCAAGTGCGGTAAAGCGTTATGGCGAGGTGCTGAAGAGATGCAATGAAAAGGGATATGTCCCGGCTCGTGCGCGCTACGATATGGGAATCAAGTTTGTCGGAGAAACCTACCGCGGCATAATAAAAGCCAAGCTCATGGGCCTTGATTTCAAAAACGAGCTTGAAAGTCAGATACGTGATGCATTCGACAGCTACGATGACGCGGTGATGTGGCTCAAGAGTAAGTACGATCAGATAAAAGATTATTTTGACCGGTATCAATAAAGCGGCATTTCCCTGCCGGGAGATAACCTACAGCTTTATATATTAAAAATTGTCCGTTTGCTGTCGCATGGCAGCAAACGGACAATTTTTAATCTGATAGGCTGATTTTCCGGCACAGTCAGTCCAGCTTGCGGAGCAACACCGTCGCATCGGCATTACAGTCAGCAACATCGGCGATAGTGAGCCTCCCCAGCTTTCCCGCAACCTCATCGTTTATTCGGCAGAATATATGGTATAGTATGCACTCGCTTTTGTCTACACCCTCACGAGAGCACTGATGCGAATTATCAATACAGCGAGAAATAGCAAGAGGCCCGTCTATCAGCTCAATGATATCGCGCAATGTAACATCCTCGGCCGGCCGCGCCAAAGCATAGCCTCCTCCGGCTCCCTTGTACGAACGCACAACTCCGCCCTGAACCAGCTTGCGCATAATTTTCAGCGTAAACCTGGGACTTACGGATGTGCGCTCAGATATATCCGCCGCGCTTTCATGCTCCTCCCCGCTCTGATGAAGCATACAAGCGATCCGCAGTGCGTAATCTGCCTCCTGAGTTATTCTCATGACCCTCTCCTGCCTTTCTGTATTACGTTCAACGGCTTAAGACAGCTCGCCATTACAACGTATAGTGATAATAAAATCCGGTTTGATCTCGGCAATCAACTCGTCGCTTATGGTATATTCGCCTTCACGAAGTACTATCATTTTTGAAAAATGCTCGGCGATGCTTTCAAGCATTTCTGTACCGTATGCATCACGCGTAACTATCGCAACCGGCAGAGTGTTGTCATCGGTATATGAAATAAATGCCTGAGTCTGGTCAAGTGCACCGCCTCCGCTCTGCTCAAACCGTGCCTTGGGTTGAAATGTGCGGTTAAGTGTCAACACCGTCTCGCTGATAACAGCCGCATCAAGCCCCAGCCGGCTTACAAGCTCCCCGCCGACATTGATCTCGGTGCCTGCCGAAAAGTCGATCAGCTCATGAACCACAACGTTCGGGAAGCTTTTTGCTACGTGGCTTATAATAGAATGATACCCGACATACGCCCCAAAGCCTGTCAGCATCATATCGGTCTGACAGTACAGCGTTTCGAGTGCCTTGTGGCTTATCATTTCGTCTGTCAGGTCTATGACCTCCATCCCGGCACTCTGCCGGACCGATTTTACCGTCTGTTTATATTGTTCAAGCGCCGGCAGCAGTCCAACCAGTTCATCGGGCGCATCTTCGGTGTAAACCGTCAGCTTATCGGGAACAATAACGTAAACATATTCGGTATCCTTGCCCGTCAGCTGTTTTGCGTTGCTCACCTTGTCCGCCAACACCTGGCGTATGGCATCAATCTGCGTATCCGACAGCTGCATCAGCCAGGAATAATCTGTAGAATACAGCTGAGAATTGCTACCGACCGCAACCGTCCGCCGCTTGGCTCCGGTCTTGCGGTACAGCTTAAGTTCAATTGGAGAGCTTTCCTGTTTGTCTTCGACCTTGGCGGTAATACTTACCTGAACCGAATCACGCTCACCCAGGTCAACCGAAATAAAGAACAGCTTGTCAATAGCATAGTCCTGCGACACCACCACGCCGTCAACCGTGACCGTTACCAGTGCGCCGTCCTCGGTTTCGCCGCCGACACACACCGTGTGGTCATCAATCGAGCACTGCGACAGCAGCAACGGCTGTGCCGTCACGTCGTCGCTGAGCGACAGACGCAGACCCGCATTGTAGGTCAGCAGTGTATTGGAATCCAAAAGCTCATACAGTTCGGACTCATGAACAAACTGAACTACGGCCGTGGGGCGCAGGTTGTCCACCGTAAGTCCGGAAAACTGGTGATTGCTCTTATATGCCACCTGCGAAAATGTATTTGAGAAATACGGCATCAGCAATACGCGGTCCCATTCGTTTATAAACTCCAGCAAAATAGTGTTCCCTGCGTTGCCGACCATATACTCATCGGTAAATTCAGTGCGCACCATGGTACCGTAATAACTACTGACCGTATATTTGTTCTGAATACTGTCAGACAACGAAACCGTTTCGTTTGGAATTATTGAAGCAAGCCCCGCCCGGTGCGCCAGCTCCTTGCCGTCAGAGCTTCGGTTGTACAAGCTCAGCGACGAAATTCCCACACTCGTGTCCTTAATTCCGTACAGCTCGTTCAGCCTGTTGCAAACGGCATCGTAAAGATACCATTCGCCAAGACTGTTAAGCGAATCCTCGGTATTGTTGTACAACAGGCGGCCATAGCTCTTTGCGTTTATGAGCAGATCAGTAGCATCATAAAAGTAGTTGCAATCCGTCTGACCGAGGTATGCCGACAACTGTTTGAGCATGGTATTGTCACTGATTTTGCCCATGTATGAAGGCATCTTCTCGCTGTATACCGTCTGCGCATTGGGGATAACCACCAGCAAATAGTCAACACCGCGGTTTTTATAGGCAAGTCGGCGCAGCTTGATAACATTGTAAAACACCTCCAGCTCGTCGCTGTCAAGGCTGTAATCGCCAACATAGTCATGTATGTAATTGTAGCCGTACTCGTTTGTTCCGGCATCAAACAGAAAACCGTCTGAGCCGAGCATTATATCGTCACTTCCGATGCTGCCGAGCAAAAGATATTCTATGCTGTCATTAAGCCGCCCCAGCTTTTCGTTGCAGTAAAACGACTCGGAAAAGCGGCGGAATGTCATATTCCTCACAGTGTCCGACATAGTGTCGTCGGAACTGTCATCGGTTGTTTTATGAGAGGTCATCGCGGTCACTCCAAAGAAAAACGCAAAGGTCAGAATTATGCCGACGAAAAGCGCCGTGCATATCACATTGACAGGCTTCGGACGATTGTTTTTCGTGCTCAAACCGACCCATCCTCCTTCAGAATTTGAAATATTTAAATGCCTCTACCGCATATTCGGGGTACTGAGGCAGATAAAACAGCAGTGCAAAGGCAAACATCGCCAATATCAGAACGGTACAGACAGCATCATAAACGCCGCGCAGACCGCGCGGTAGCGCCGCCGCAACCATGCTGTAACGGCGGTAGAGCGGCGCCGTAAGCAATGCAACCAGCGCTGAAGCGATATATTTCCCGCCTGACATTTCAATATAAATATAATAAATGTTGAAATCAGGCGAATGAACGGCGACCGAGCCTAACAGCTGTCCCAACTGTGCAGGCGAGTCAACTACACCGCCCGTCCAAAAGACCGATACAGCAATAAACGTCACCAACCATCCGACAGGCCACAGCCACCGGCGTTTGATAATCATTTTTTCTATTCCGGTGATGTCAAGCACAAACACCAGCGCGCCGCAACTTATACCGACGATCAACATCGGCAGTGAGCATTTCAGCCACACCGCCAGCCCAACAACGAACAATGACCTCAACAGGTATTTTAAAAGGCCCTGAGAGATATTAAATCTGTGTACCGTATGACTCGGATTTGCCTGAACTGTGTCCGTACGGCCGAACCGCGCCTCAAGCGGGCCTGAAATATAGTCGCGATACCAATCCCTGAGCCCGACAAAAATGCGGTCAAAATAAGTCGCGGGGGTGCAGGAGAGCAGCGCATCTCCGAAATCACTGCGCAAACGCAGGCCGAACATCATTGAAAGCCCGCAGGCCATGTCGCTCCATCCGGCAAAGGCGAAAAAGCTGATAACAAATATCATAGCCCCTGCGCAAAGTACAAGCACCAGATTGAGAGAGCCGCCATCGGTTCCGATGATCTTCCGGTATGCATCAAGAAATACAGCCGCCACCGCCATGCGCTCAATAAATCCCACGGCAAACATGCGCATACCATCGGCAACACAGTTGACATTGTACTCTGCCCTGTCAAGGCAACGTAAAAAATCCTTGTATCTGACAATGGGACCTACAATCATGACAGGAAAATATGTGAGATAAAGGAATGTATCCCATGGCCGTCCCGGCTGCGCGTCACCGCGCGCTATATCGCGCAGATATGACACACACGAAAGCAGCCATATAGCAGCACCAAGCGGAAAAAGCGACGACTCGGTGAATTGTCCTATTATACGCAACGTAACAAGCACGAAAAGCGCAACACCGGTGCCTGCAGCTGCAAACAATGAGCCTCGTTCGCCTGCAGCAACAAGGCCTGCAAAATACGTTGCGGTCACAGCAGCCACCATGATTGCTATCGACAGCGGCGACGAGAGATTGGCCAATATGTAAAATGCCACTGATATTAATAACAATATCTGCTTGCGATGCTGTTTTGGCGAGAGATAGAACGCCGCAAGCGAAAGCGGCAAAAACAGAAAAATAAACGACGCCGACGCAAACAGCATACCTCTCACCTCCTCTGATTATTTATAATATTTTATCACATATTACTGTATCTTTCAAGTTATTTGCACAAATAAATTTGCGGTAATAGTTACAAGCTGCCAGCCGCTTCAAGCGTTTTGGCCTGCGCTGCATGGACTGCTTCTGAGCGCTGCGTACAGACGTTTTGCAGTTTCAAGGCGCCTGTAAACCGTGCGCTCATCACAATGTGTATCAAATGCCAGGCGACGAATGCGATAGGTCACGTCGTTTTTGCGCGGACGTCTCCCTGCCCCCCAGAAATAAACCGCGCGCACCGCATGGGCACATTCCTGCTGTCCTGACGCATTGAGCAAGCGCATGGTATCATACACTGCAAGCATGTCAAGCGCAGCCGAGAGATTCGGAGTTGCGCCCGCAATTACTTCATATGCCTCAAAAACCGACAACTCCTTACGGTCAAGCCCCAACCGTGCAAAGCGCCGAAAGGCACCACCGGCCGATAGCCGTTCCCCTGCATTACGGTGAATTGAATACATTATTTATCCTCCGTTTTGATGATATCTCAATTTAATTATAGAACATTTGTTCTGATATGTCAAGTATTATTTATACTTGACATACTGTTTTTTGTGTGATATAATAGTAAATGGTGGAAATCACCCGAACATGTTGTGTCCGTGACTCAAAATCAAAATTCACAGCCGCTCGTTTGAGCGGTTAAAATCGGAGGATCAAACGATGAAAACAGCACAAATCAAATTATCCACAATTCGCGACGTCCAGGATTTCGTTGGCATCGCCACTCGCTTTGACGGCGATCTCGATCTTTCCTCCGGGCGGTATATTGTGGATGCAAAATCCATCATAGGCATTTTCAGCCTTGACCTGCTCTCACCTATTACGCTGACCGTCCACTCCGGAAACGCCGACAAGCTGTTCTCCGAGCTGGATCGCTTCATGGTGAAATAATTAGGATAATATAAGAATCTCCATAATGCAACAATCCTCAAAATGCATGAGGATTACATTGAAAAACGGCGTAGTAATGCAACTACGCCGTTTTTCAGAATTACAATCGAGTAGTTAGAATTAAATCCACCTCTCACACCACCGTACTTTTCGTTCAGCATACGGCGGTTCAATTCAAAATTGAATATGTGCTACCTGTAGGGTAGCAATCCGAAAGACTGACTAAGCCTCGCTTGGTCAGTCTTTCTTTGAAAATGGATCTTGCTACACAAGTCTTCCTCACGACCCGTTGGTATCTGTCACCACAGTACGCCGTAAGTCGTGCTAAATCCTTGTTAATTCCGAGCTTTCGAAGTCCCCATTCTCGCTTAAACGGTACTTTACATTGTTTCAAAATGACAATTCTCATAATAGTTCGCAGGTGTTCGTCAATGACTTGTAATTTACTTTTCATTGACCCAATGCGAAAGTAGTT
The DNA here is from genome assembly GCA_900547565.1 of uncultured Eubacteriales bacterium. Lineage (GTDB taxonomy): Bacteria > Bacillota > Clostridia > Oscillospirales > CAG-272 > UMGS1002. The sequence continues at coordinate 11,370 of URHI01000051.1, forward strand.
TATCCATCCTCAACTGACCTCGTTGATCTTCTTGATTCGGTAGGTCAGGTCAACGCTCCAGTTCCTCTTGCAGAGAGCTTTGAGTTTCCTTTTGAGTCGTGCTACCGAGTCCTCATGAGGTCTTGCATTACAACCGTCCTCGCCTTTCCAAAAGCCAAAGCCGAGATATTTGAGTTTGCTCGGCGGTGTCACCTTGGTTTTGGTGGCGTTCACCCTCAAGCCGAGTTTCCTCTCAATCCAGCTTGTAACCGAATACATGACTCTCGTTGCCGCCGCTTTGCTTTTCAGCACGGTGACCACATCATCTGCGTATCGCACGAAATTCAAGTGACGTTGATCCAGTTCATAGTCAAGTTCGTTCAGCATGATGTTGCTGAGCAGAAGGGATAAATTACCTCCCTGTGGGGTGCCGACATCGGTTGGTTCGTATCTGCCTTGGTTCATGACTCCCGCTTTCAGATACTTCCGTATCAAACTTTCGGTATCTCCGTCGTGGATCACGCGCCCGACATAACTCATCAACTTGTCTTGCGGTACATTGTCAAAGAATTTCTCAAGATCGATATCCACTATCCATATGGTGAGGAAAGGAATTCGATTAACGATTTTATTGCCAATGCCAACAGATTCATTGACATTCAGGAGCTGACTCCCGAGATTGTACACGCATTCGTGTCCAAGATATACGTCTACGAGAAGAAGGAAAAGTGGTCACGCACCGAGGGCAACGATATTGACATCGTGTTCACCGTAGGATTCAGAGAACAACACACCGTGAGAACATCCGATGCTATCGCGTCATCCCCCCACAGAAACAGAAATACCGAGACAAATCAATGCCTCGGTACTTCCGTCGCCTATTTCTCCGCTATGAATTGCAGAGAGAATCCCCTGCGTTCTTTGATTTATGCGCTCATTGAAAACCGAACAAAGAAGGGAAGAAGAAATAGAAAAGAAACTCAAGTAATATTGAAACCTGAACAATGAAGTTCAAGCCCTCGGTCTATTAGTATCGGTCAGCTGAACACATTACTGTGCGTACACCTCCGACCTATCAAACTTGTAGTCTGCAAGTGACCTTACCAACTCGAAGTTGGAGGGATATCTAATCTTGAGGTGTGTTTCACGCTTAGATGCCTTCAGCGTTTATCACATCCGCACGCGGCTACCCAGCTATGCCCTTGGCAGAACAACTGGTGCACCGGAGGTGCGTCCGACCCGGTCCTTTCGTACTAAGGTCAGCTCCTCTCAAATATCCAACGCCCACGACAGATAGGGACCGAACTGTCTCACGACGTT
>URHI01000052.1 GCA_900547565.1 uncultured Eubacteriales bacterium
CCAGCCATATACGCGGATGTCACGTGCTGACCAATGAAGAATTTTTCGGCGGAACTGACTTTGCCGACAGCATTGCGCTGGCCGCGCATCCCGTGGATATACACAGCACGCATGACGCGTCACAAAAGGTACAGACGCTGACTCATGCGGCACAGATCCCGTACTCAAGCCTGGTTTCTCCGTTGTGTGACAATGTGGTCTGCGCCGGACGGAGCGTGTCGGCCGAGCGTGAGGCGTTTGCATCCATCCGGGTGCAGGCCACCTGCATGGCCATGGGTCAGGCCGCCGGTGTTGCCGCGGGCATATACTGCGCCGACCGTGCGGACAAAGGGGCGGCCGCAAATGTGTCCAAAATTGATACCGCTCTGCTTACCCACAAGCTGTGCGCACTCGGAGGCATAGTAAAAATCTGAATTACGGAGGCAGCTGTGAGCAAATACAAGCCACTGTGGGAATTTATTGCCGCCTGTCCCGAGCAGACGCTGACTCTGTCATTTGACCGCGTCGCGGAGATAACAGGCTTTGCCTTCGACCACGCGTTTCTCTCCTTCAAAAAGGAGCTTGCGGACTACGGCTGGCGCTTTGTCCGGCTGTCGCTCAATTCGCGTTGGGTCAGCTTTGAAAGGCTTTCATAAATACATTATCCCCCGACGCCCATATGGGCGCCGGGGGGCTTTTTACGTTCCGTCAGAAGCCGTAAACATCGGTAATAGCCTCGCTGGCACCGGGGATCGAGGTGCACAGCGTAGCCATCATGTCACAGTAACGGCCGTACAGCTTGTCGGACAGCTGCTCGTTTTCGTCCATAACAAGCATTGCCGCAATGTAAGCCGCCGCCGCGGGCACGAACCGCTCCGAAAGCGGGAACGCTTCGGTCAGCGCTATTGACACGCTGTTGAAGCTCGCTGCTTCTGCAAGGCCGTTGTGCTTGCGGTAAAGCCGGTCGAGCGCGGCGTTCTCGCAGCAGAAGGCGGCCATGTGATACGTCGCCTGTGAGGCAAAATCTTCACATGCAGCCGCATCCGGCTCGGCCAGCAGTGCCAGAGCGGACAGATAAATGTCGTTACAGCTAACAGTCGAGGCTGACATTACCCTGCCTCATTTCTCAGGCAATGCCCAGATTGAGCAATACCATTTCGTTGGGATAAACCACCTTTGCGCCGTACAGATGCAGACCCTTGACGGCATCGGCAAACCGCTTTTCGGGGCGGTATGCGTTGATCTCGGACAGCTGCTCGGCAAATGCTATGGCGCGTTTGGTACGGGCAAGGCACTTGTGATACAGCACATTGGAGCTTGTAGCCGTTGCTATGTTGTTTGAAACATAAATGCGGCAACCGCCAACGCTTCCTATACAGCCGCAGTCCAGCGTCTCGGTGTTATCGGAGGACAGATTCATTTTGGCCTTGAGTATCAGCGCCGCAACGGCGGGCGACACCTCAATGACAATGTCATCGGCATCGGCAACGTTGTTCTTGAACAGCTCGGTGCGGGCATCGATAATGTGATCGATGATGTTGGAGGTGGTGGTGGCATCCTCTGTTATGGTCTTACCGGCCTTATCGTAAAGCGAGTAGATATATGTGTCTGCTGTCTTGGCAAGCGCGCTGGCTGCCACCTTCATGGCCTGATTCATGAGCTTGGGAGTGCACTGTGCGCGGTCTATGTCATCTATCTGGAAATTGAAGGCTTTGGCCTGGTTGATGACCAGATTGGCGGCAGAGTCGGACAACGTCTGAGGGGAGGACATATCGGTATCCTTGGTGTAATCGAACACGTTGACGGCACCGACACCGACTATGGACACGACCGAGCCCTTCTGCTTGATCTCGCCCTCAAATTCACGGTTGCAGTGCTTGACGCCTATGTACTGTGCGTCAAGCTGAGTGTACAGATTTTCGCTCCAGAGGGTAGGAATAAAGTTGGAAATAGCCATTGTTGTTGTTTCCTTTCAATTCAATTTTTTTGTGTTTTGAGATCAGCTCCACCGGCTGATGGAATTCATGATCTTTGAGTAATTTGCCCGCACCTCGGCGGGAGTCATACCGCGCACTTCGGCGGGAGAAAAATAATCGGCGGTGCCGCCGGACACATCGCCGGCCGAAGCGGCATCGTTGCGCCGGTTGACCTGCTCGGCCTGACGTTCTGCATGCTCGCGGCGCGCCTCGGAGTAGGCATAGGCGGCGGCCAGCGGTATACCTGCACGGACGTTTTCCCACACCTCGCGCGGCAGTGATGCCAGCGGACGGTCGGGGTAAAGCTCGGAAAATTCGTCGCATTCGCGCGACATGCGCTCCATGGCCCTGCGCTGCTGCTCAAAGCGCTCGCGCAGCTCGTCCAGCTGACGGCTCAGCTCGGCAAGTTGGCCGTCACCTGAATCTGTGGGTACGGGATCGGAAGTCTCAGACTCGGACTCCACCTGCGTGGGAAGCTCGGACTCAGAAATCTCCGGCTCGGGGACCTCGGACTCAGAAATCTCCGGCTCGGGAACCCCAGACTCAGAAACCTCCGGCTCGGGAACCCCAGACTCAGAAATCTCCGGCTCGGGAACCTCAGATTCAGAAATCTCCGGCTCGGGAACCCCAGACTCAGAAACCTCCGGCTCGGGAACCTCAGATTCAAAAATCTCCGGATCGGGAACCTCAGACTCAGAAACCTCCGGCTCGGGGACCTCAGACTCGGTAATTTCCGGCTCTGATGCCTCAGGCGTGGGAATCTCCGGCTCAGAAGCTGCGGACAGCTCAATGCTTTCATTCAATTCGTCCATTACCGTCCTCCTCCGTATGTACTGCACCCGACTGCTGCCCTTCAAGCTGGCTGAGCAGTTCGCGGCGGTCGGTGATAAGTCCTGCCGGCAGTCTTTCTATATACTGGACCGGGGTGATACAGCCGACATCCAGCAGCCGGTTGAGCATGGTCAGCGTACCCGATGCGCTGTAGCGGCTTATCTCCCCTACCTCGACCCGTGCCCGTAGCAATGCCCGGCGCAAAAGTGTGAAGTCCGCCGCAGCAGAGCTGTCGGATGACAGCGGCAACAGTCTGCCGTCGGTGTAATACGCGCACATCATGTCAGCCCAGATGTTGGCCACATCCTCGATGCACTGCAGATAGCCGCGGCGTACCTGCTCAAGCGGTATACGGGCGGCCTCCTGAAGCGCAAGTATTGCACTTGTGTTTGTCGCACTTCCCTCGCCTATCGCAGCTTCTGTGGCACCGCTCAGCTCGCGCGTCATGCTTACGGCCAGCTCGATGAGCTGGGTATACCCGCTCTCCAGCTGCCCGACGCCCATCACCTTGACAGCATCGGACACGTTTGTCCCGCCGTTGACGGCAATAGCCTCGCCCACCTCGTTCGACCATTCGGGAATACGGCTTTTGTCATACAGCACCTTGGAAAACGCCGTGTCGGTCATGTGCTTCATGACCATGGCAAAGGCGCGGTTGATAAACTTCTGGTTGGGTATGAGAGATGTCACCGGCGAAGTACCGTGAAAGCTGTTTTTGGTGGGATACCAGTTGAAGTATGCCACCGGATACAGCGTCTGCGGAGTGTGAGAGCGGCGTATGACGGCGTAACGTGTGGATTTTTCGAACACCACATGTCCGTCCTCACGCCAGAACTTGATAATAAATGTAGCCTTGGCCGAATCCGGATCGTCAAGCTCATAGCCCGACAGCTCACCCGCGCCGGACGTATACTCGCCGTCGGCGGATATGCGCGCTATCTCGTCCTCCCGGCGTCCGGCACGGCGCGCCTCCTCGCGCAGATTGGCAACGCTGTCGCGTCCGGACAGAATAATGTAGTCCTGCGACTGCAGGTCGGCACGGTTGACATCGGCCACGAAAAGGTTGACGTTGTCTATGATACGTGTCGAAATATCGCCCGTATACGCCTGTCCGGTAGGCAGTGCCGAGTCCCACCAGCAGTACACCACACCGTCGCCCGACAGCGCGGCATCGCAGAGCAGGCGGTAAACCAGACTGTCCATGCGCGAGCGCTCCCAGCGATAGGAAACGTTGGCTGACAGCATGCCTAAGGCCCTTCGCAATGCCGCGGCTGTGTCGGGGTCGGTGAGGGCGGGAAGATTTTCGTCACTGAAGCAAATGGAGACATTGCCCGACGCCACCGTGCACACCAGGTAATCCACTATGCGACGGATAATGTTGAATACCGGGCGGGGCAGCCCGGCGCCCTCTCCCTCCCATTGCTCACCGCGGTAATAGCGTTCGTTGCGGCGGACGGTGTCATAAAGGCCTATGCGGCGCTTGTACTCAAGCCCGGCCTCATACTGCCGCCACGCCTTGGAAATACTTTTGTTCATATTTTTAATAATACCTCTCGTTGTGTTATTTTACGGCGTAAAGCGCCAGACCGAATATGCGCTGCCGGCCGGTTCCTCGGCTTTGCAGCCGTGCTCTGACATGCCCGAAGCGCCCGGTTCGCATACTGCGGCGGCGCAGATCAAGCGACTCACCGTCGCCGGCCGGCAGTGTTATCGCCGCCAGTGTTCCGGCAGGATCTGACAACGTCAGTGTCATAGCCTCGCTGCCCTGGCTGCACAGCCGCAGTGAACGCAGCCTTTTTACGCGGTCCGACCGCTCCATGTCGCTCCACCGGCTGACAAAAACGGCACATATCGCCGTCTCACTGCCCCCAAGCAGGCGGTCGGTGCCCCGCCCCGGGACAAAAACGAATATACCTGCATCGGCGGCAAACCCCACCGTGTCGCCACACGAAAACCACAGCTGCGCCCCGACTCCCGAGAACCTGTACCAGCACCTGCGCGGAATCGAGTATACGGCAACACGACCGGCAGTATCCGATGCGGGTGAGATGAGCAACTCACCGTATCTCGGGTCATAGCCGAGGACCGGCTCCGCACCAAGCTCCACCGCACCGTCGAGCGGCTCGGACAGACAGGTATAAGCGCCGCTTTTCAGCTCAAAGCGATACAGTCCTCGTCCGCTGGCGACATAGGCCGCATCTCCGACGCATATTCCGGCTCCCGCCGCACCCGGTGCACCGAACAGCACGCGCTCCTCCCCGTCGGACGTCAACAGATGGGTCTCCACGCTGTCCGACACCAGCAGTGCGTCGGCATTACCCGTAACGCTGACCGGCGCGCCCGTAAGGCCGGTATCCACTCTGCCGCTCTCGGGGAAATATACTGCCTGGCTACCGGGGCGGCAGGCGCGTGAGGCGGCAAGCTCCTGCGCAGTGACGGCTGCCGAGCAAAACAGTGCATTTGCCGCACCGCCGTAGCACACGGCACAGTCAAATCCGTCCCGACCGAACGTCAGCGCGCCGGTACAGGAAAGCAGCGCATCGGTATCGTCACAGTCGGAGTCGAACACTATGCAGGCTTCAATTTTGGTCCCTTCCGGGAAGGAGGCCGGCAGACAGATATAGCCGCCACGTGCGTAGGCAGTGTCGAGCGGGCTGCCGTCGACCGTCAGGCTGTCAACCGAAAAGCCGTCAAGCCCGGTTTCGAGCAGTACCGAGGGCGCGCTGAGCGTATAGCTCAGTCTCACGCGGTTTGACAGCAGGTTGCGGGACTGGTACACCTGCCCGCCCGACTCACTCCAATCACGTCCGTACAGCGGAACATATCCGTCGACCGGGAACAGCCCGGAAGGTCTGACAGTATATATATTGCCGCCTGCGATCACAACCGTTTCTCCGCCCACGGCAGTAAAGCAGCCGCCCGCAACGTCCGCCACCCGGCCGAGCAGCCGCGTTGTGCCGTCCGACAGCGTAATTATGTAAACCTGCCCACCCGACAGCACGTATATGCGGCCGCCGTCACCCGGAACAGCTGTCACCGCGTCAACAGGAGAGCTCAGCGTGCAACGCAGCTCGTAGCCTTCCCGCTTTTCGATCGAACCGTCGCACAGTATGCGGAAATTGTCAATATCCCATGCCTCGGACAGCCGGCCTATAAATCCGGTGCGGTCAATACCGCCGAAGGCGTCCACTGCCTCACAGGCGCAGGCGTTTTCATGCTTGAAAGTTGCCATTGTTTTACCTTTCTGCCGGGCGGTATGCCCGGCGGGTCTGAGAGCGGAATTTACGCCTCGGCGCACCCTCAGACCGGTGTCCATTAAGCGGCACAGAGCATAAAAAGTGTAAATCCGATAAGCTATACGGCACCGGCAGGCAGCATTGACCGCGGTGTCAGAAGTCGTACAGCTGCGGGTGCCTTTTGAAAATGAAGTCATGCCGCTCCGGCTCGGCGGGAGGGGCGGCGCGACTCATAACTGCATATCGCAGCGCCTCGGGTGCATGTGTAAGCGCGTGCGGCTCGGAGGCGGCATCCTCGGGACGGTGCGGATCACACAAAAGTCCCGTCATGGAGTTTATCAGCACCTCGCACGAGACGTGAATGTGCAGCCTCCCCGCCAGATACTCGCGGACCGCCCGCCAGCCCGGTATCCGCCGGTCATCTGCGGGACGCATGGGCGGCAGCCCACAGTCGGCACCGGCAGACGTCATGATCTCATAACCCGAAAGCCCGCTGTCCTGGCGGCGGTTCCACAGATCAGGCGACGCTACGATATATTCGCATCCCTCACACAGCGGAGCTACCGCCAGCGCCGCCCGGCTCAGCGTCAGGTCGGGGCGGCACAGTTCGCGCATGACCCACAGTCCGCCGTCCGGGTCAACACCGCAGACAAGCAGTGCCAGCATGTCGAAGCCATAGTCCATTGCGGCAAAGCGCCTTAAGTTATTTGGGATAACCACTCCATAAACGGAGTCCACTCCATAAACGGAGTCCACTCCATTTATAGAGCCCGCCCCGTCTCCGGGACTGCCGTAAACATGGAGTCTGGCATCGAATTCGCTGAAAAACTGCCCTTCGAACACATCCCACCGGCCGTACAGCCAGGCGTCGCGCAGGCGCGGCGGAAGGCTTTCCAGCGACGAAACATAATCGGGGTCGGCGGCAAGCAATACCGGATTGTCGTATACCAACGCAGGAATGAAGCCGTAATCTCCGGGGCGTTCACCGTCGCGGAATTCGCGGTCGATGAACAACCGCTTGACCCAGGCATGCCCCGGGCCGCCGGGGTTACAGGTCAGATACATGCGCCGGGGACATTCGGACGTGCCTCTCAGACAGGCCTTGAAGATCGAAAACTGATATTCGCTCAGCTGCGTTGCCTCGTCGATGGCAATAATGTCGTATTCCTGTCCCTGGTAGCGAAGTGCGTCGCGGTCGGCGGCGCAATATCCGAGCTGTATTGATCCGCCCCCGCGTACGGTAAGGCGTTTCTCAGCTGAGTCAAAGCTGATCAGTCCGCCATATTCCCGCAGCAGTGGCTGGACATGGTTGCCCATAAGCTCGGGGTAGCTCCGTCTTACAAGCAGTGCACGCAGCTGCGGATATCGCAGGCACATTGCGACCAGCTTGCGACGCAATGCCCATGATTTACCGCCGCCCCGAGCACCGCCGTAGGCCGTGTAGCGCGTCCGTGCATCAAAAAACTGTTGCTGACGCGGTGTCGGGCGGCCGGCAATAGTCAGGCTTGCCATTATTCACCGTCCTTCATTACGTCGTGCAGGAAGGTAACCTTGACGGTATCGTCGGCTTTGCCGCTGTCACCGTATCCGAGCCGGGATTTGAGGTAGCTCATGAGCAGTGAAGGCGACATACCCGAATTGAGTGCCTCGTCCTCAAAAACATCGCGGATCTGTTCGGCCTGGTCGGGCAGGCTGTCGGTCAGCTCACGCAAACGCTCTGCGGATATGCCGAGATAGCGGCAGAATCCGGCAATGTTGGCCACACGACCGGCGATAGCACATTCACCGATATACGCCTCGGCAAGCGTCAGTAGCCGCCCGGACGACGTTATGTTATCCATACATAAAATCAACTCCTTTCCTCTGTGCCACCGCAATTCTACCTCACCCCGGCGTGCCAAAAGATGACACACAGTGCCACCCGGTGCCATGAATTGAATATTGTCAGCACAAGGAGGCAGTTTGCGATACCCTCGGGACGGAAAATAAGAAATAGGTGTAGACTTTCATAATTTAATATGTTATAATGAACCGACAGGAGGACGTCATATGAATCTGATTTATATGAAATACGCACTTGAGGTCGCCGAATGCGGTTCGATCAACAAGGCAGCCGAAAAGCTGTACATCGGACAGCCCAACCTGAGCCGGGCGATCAAGGAGCTTGAGGCCTCTCTCGGCGTATCGATTTTTGAACGTTCGCCGCAGGGCATGAAGCTGACACCCAACGGCGAGAAATTCATCGAATATGCGGGAGCGATACTGCGTCAGGTCGACGCGGTCGAAACCATGTTCCGCAAGGACACAACTCAAAAAAAACATTTTTCAATATCCGTTCCGCGTGCGAGCTACATCTCGGAGGCGTTTTCCGCTTTTTCAAACAAGCTCGAAAAAATGCCGGCTGTCGAGGTCTTTTACAAGGAAACCAACTCAATGCGCGCTATCAAGAACATTCTCCAGGAAAATTACAAGCTCGGCATTGTGCGCTACGCCGAGAATTACGACAGATATTACAAGCAAATGCTCGAGGATAAGGGCCTCAACTACGAGCTTGTCACCGAATTTCGGTATATTCTCATAATGAGTGAAAAGTCCGAGCTTGCATCGCGCGACTGCATAATGTTCTCCGACCTTGCCGAAAAAATTGAAATTGCCCATGCCGACCCCTACGTACCGTCGCTGCCCATGTCGGAAGTAAAAAAAGATGAGCTGCCTGACATAGCGAGGCGTATTTTTGTGTTTGAGCGGGCAAGCCAATTTGAGCTTTTATCCGACAATCCGAACACATTCATGTGGGTATCCAGGGTGCCGGACGTACTGCTTGAGCGGTATGGGCTGGTTCAGCGCACCTGCGAGCAGAACCGCAGAGTGTACAAGGATGTTATGATATACCGTAAGGACTATAAGCTGTCCGAGCTGGACAATGAGTTTATAGCCGAGTTGTGCCGGGTGAGAAGAAAACTATTCGGATAAGCGGTTATAAGCACAAAAAATCACTTTTCTGTATCCTGAACAGTAAAGTGATTTTTTGTGATAGACAGTCAGTCGGATTTTTTGGGGATTGCAGGGTATAGTTCCGTGAGGCGACATTTTCATAGTTGCCGCCGGAAAGTATCTTTATTTTGCCATGCACCGGCAACCATTCTTTTACAATCGGTAATGGTTATATCGATAGGTACAATACCGATATGCGATATTCGCACTTCAAAATAATAAAAAAGTATGTTATAATAGCTCCGGAAAGTAAAAAGGAGGTGCAATATGCTGTCAAAAGCCACCATCGGACGACTGCCCGGCTATCTTGAATACATCAACAGCCTGCCGCCGCATACAACCCACATATCCGCAACGACCATAGCGCGCGGACTCAATCTCGGCGAGGTTCAGGTCAGGAAAGACCTGTCCGCCGTCTGCGGAACCGGCAAGCCGCGCGTCGGCTACAGCGTCGTTGATCTGTCGAACGCGTTGCGCTCGGCGCTCGGTGCCAATTCGGGATGCGAGGCCGTCATAGTCGGCGCAGGAAAGCTCGGCATGGCACTGCTCGGCTTCGGGGGCTTTGAGGACTATGGCATCTCCATTCGCCGTGCCTTTGATAACAACCCGGCCAAGCTATCGTCACAGGTACTTCCGCTCGACAGTCTCACTTCCTACTGCACACTTCATCAGGTGGAAATAGGCATAATCACCACGCCGGCCGAGGCTGCGCAGCAGGTCGCCGACCTGCTGGTTAAAAGCGGCGTACGGGCGATATGGTGTTTCTCCGCCGCACGGCTGAGACTGCCTCCCGGCATCACCGTGCAGTACGAAAACATGGCGCCGGCGCTGGCGCATCTGTATCACAAAGTAAAAAACAATTCGCATTCAAACCGAGGAGGATAGCGTGAAAGTTGCTTTCATCTAAAAGAGAAATATACTTTTTCACGCACGAATTTTACCGAGACAAAATTCACTGATTACTATTTGTGTTGCCGCAAAGCGGCAGAATGGAGATTAACATGGAAAACCAAGCAAGACCCGTAATCGACAGCGTGGCGTCGCTGGAGGCGGCTATAACCCGCGTCAGAGCCGCGCAGAAAAAGTTTGCGACCTATACCCAAGAGCAGGTCGACGCCATATTCAAGGCAGCCGCTATTGCCGCCAACAGGGCACGTATTCCGCTGGCCAAAATGGCCGTCGAGGAAACCGGCATGGGCGTTGTAGAGGACAAGGTCATCAAAAACAACTACGCCGCAGAGTACATCTACAATGCATACAGAGACACAAAGACCTGCGGCGTTATCGAGGAGGATAAGGCCTACGGACTTAAAAAGATCGCCGAACCGATCGGCGTGATCGCCGCCGTCATTCCAACCACCAATCCGACCTCTACCGCTATTTTCAAAACGCTCATAGCACTCAAAACGCGTAACGCAATCATAATCAGCCCCCACCCGAGAGCCAAAAAATGCACTATAGCGGCAGCACAGCTGGTACTTGAAGCTGCCGTCAGAGCCGGCGCTCCCGAGGGTATTATCGACTGGATCGACGTGCCGTCGCTTGATATGACCAACCTGCTCATGAAAGAAGCCGACATAATCCTTGCGACCGGCGGGCCGGGAATGGTAAAAGCGGCCTACTCGTCCGGCAAGCCCGCACTGGGCGTCGGTGCAGGCAATACACCCGCAATTATCGACGACTCGGCCGACATCGTATTGGCTGTAAACTCCATAATTCACTCCAAAACCTTCGACAACGGTATGATCTGCGCCTCAGAGCAGTCCGTTATTGTGCTGGACGGTGTGTATGATGCCGTCAAAGCCGAGTTCGCCGAGAGAGGCTGCTATTTTCTGAACCCTGAGGAAACCGAGAAAGTAAGAAAGACCATACTTATCAACGGCGCGCTCAACGCAAGGATCGTCGGTCAGCCGGCCGCTAAAATCGCCGCGCTTGCCAACGTCCGGGTGCCGGACGGCACAAAAATTCTGATAGGCGAGGTTGAAAGCGTCGAGCTTTCCGAGGAATTTGCACATGAGAAGCTGTCACCCGTACTGGCAATGTACCGCGCGACCGACATAGAGGACGCCTTCTCCAAGGCCGAACACCTCATTGCCGACGGCGGCTACGGCCATACCTCGTCCATCTACCTCAATACCGCCACCGAGCAGGCCAAGCTGGACGAGTTTGCCGCACGAATGAAGACCTGCCGCATACTGGTCAACACACCGTCGTCTCATGGTGGCATAGGCGACCTGTACAACTTCAAGCTGGCACCCTCTCTGACACTGGGCTGCGGCTCCTGGGGCGGCAACAGCGTGTCCGAGAACGTCGGCGTAAAGCACCTCATCAACATCAAGACCGTGGCTGAAAGGAGAGAAAACATGCTGTGGTTCCGCGCCCCCGAAAAGGTATATATCAAAAAGGGCTGCCTGCCCGTAGCACTTGACGAGCTGAAGACCGTCATGGGCAAAAAGCGCGCCTTCATCGTCACCGACAGCTTTCTCTATCAGAACGGCTACACCAAGCCCATCACCGACAAGCTGGACGAAATGGGCATTGTCCACGCCACCTTCTTCAACGTCGCTCCCGACCCCACACTTGCCTGTGCAAAGCAGGGCACCGAGCAGATGAACGCCTTCAGTCCCGACTGCATAATAGCGCTGGGCGGAGGCTCGGCCATGGACGCAGCCAAAATCATGTGGGTGATGTACGAGCACCCCGAGGTGGACTTTATGGACATGGCAATGCGCTTCATAGACATACGCAAGCGTATTTACACCTTCCCTAAAATGGGTGAAAAGGCATATTTCATCGCTATACCGACGTCGGCCGGTACCGGCTCGGAGGTCACCCCCTTTGCCGTCATCACTGACGAGCAGAGCGGCATCAAATATCCGCTTGCCGACTATCAGCTGCTGCCCAATATGGCAATCATCGACACCGATTTCCACATGAGCGCCCCCCGCGGCCTGACCGCCGCATCCGGCATTGACGCCGTGACGCACGCACTCGAAGCCTACGCCTCGGTCATGGCAACCGATTATACCGACGGCCTTGCCAAGCAGGCGCTGCGCACCATCTTCACTTACCTGCCCCGCGCCTATGACAACGGCCAGACCGACGTTGAAGCGCGCGAGAAAATGGCCAACGCCGCCACTATGGCCGGGATGGCATTTGCAAACGCCTTTCTCGGCGTATGCCACTCAATGGCTCACAAGCTGGGTGCTTTCCATCACCTGCCGCACGGCATAGCCAACGCGCTCATGATCGAGCAGGTACTGCGCTTCAACGCTGCCGAAGCGCCCGTCAAAATGGGCACCTTCTCGCAGTATGACCACCCGCATACACTGGCACGCTACGCCGAGATCGCCGACTCGCTCGGACTTGGCGGCAACAATGACAACGAAAAACTCGAGAATCTCATCAAAGCTGTCAATGACCTAAAGGCGCGTGTCGGCATCAAGGCCACCATACGTGATTATAACATTGATGAAAACGACTTCCTCAGCCGTCTTGATGACATGACCGAGCAGGCGTTTGACGACCAGTGCACCGGTGCCAACCCGCGTTACCCGCTCATGAGCGAGATACGCCAGATGTACCTCAACGCATACTATGGAAACAAGCACTTCACCGAGGCAGAGATGCCTGCTGT
>URHI01000053.1 GCA_900547565.1 uncultured Eubacteriales bacterium
CTGCCGCTATAAGCTCTTCAAACATTGCCGACCCGATACCCAAGCCCCAGTATTTTTCAAGGATAGCGATGGCAAGTTCCGCTCTGTGGCAGGTCTTTTTGTCCGTATGAAAAATAATATCACAATTGCCTGCTATCTCGCCGTCAACATAACATGTTATTTTCATGTCATTCTTGGAATCACGGCCGTTCTTTATCCACTTTTCCTCTCCTTCGACCGACGCCCCATCCCATTCTTCCGGGTAGCGCGCCAAAAATTCGGTCTCTCCGCAAGCACGCTTAATGTAATCAAGCATTTTTGCTCCGTCGCCCGGTTCGGGGCTTTTCAATAATGCCGTCTTACCGTTTTTCAGCACAATCGTCTTTTCGTTAAATATCATAAAATCATCCTCACATTTCAATCAATTGAATTCAAGGCAGACCATATGTCACCATGTAAACTGCGTAAAAAGCCGGTTGGGAAAGCCTCCGACACGATAAACATTTTGTTATCAAAATGCCGGATGTGTTTTTGTCCGGTTAAATATATATTGATTGCCATTTTAACATCTCATAATAGCTTTGTCAAGCTGTATTCAAGATATCCTACTTTCTTTCTAACACCCCCGGCTTTGGCCGCTCCACCGCTTATATACATCCCTCGCCCTTATAAGCCGTTCCGAATAAGCGCCCCGCTCACTTACTTTTTTCTCAATGTGATAGAAATGAAGTTCAGATACCTGCCGCCCCCTGCCTGCATGGCTTTTCGGTCGCCGACAGCATACTCGTTGTCCTGTCGAAGCCAATCCTCCCACACTTCCTCATTGCTTTCCATTTGTCTGACAGAGATAACTTCTGCGCCATGGCATGCATTCACCATATCCGTCCAATACGTGACATCGTGCATATAGTCAAGCTGCTCCGGCGTCCATGACAGCAGCAGCTGCGGCGGGAGCCGGTCGTGGCAGTCCTTTTTCATACCCGGTATGGCAATATAGATATATCCACCGCTTTTAACAAACGGCAGCAGCTTATCGTCCAGATACCGTGAGTCCCGGCCAAAATAATTGTAGGAATCGACACTTACTACGGCATCAAAGAAATCCTTTTCAAACGGCAGCTCCGTTGCATCTGCCTTAATCGGGATAATTTGGTCACCGCTTAGCCCCATAGAGCTGAAAAAGGCTCTGTTTTGCTCCGGATCGCTCCAAAGATCTGTTGCATATACGGTAAAACCGTACTCTTTTGCAAGGAACACACTTGTCAGCCCCTGACCGCTTCCCAGGTCACATACAATACTTCCGTCCGGTATCATATGATGAAGCAGCAATTCTTCCGTCAGCTTGACAGGGTTAGGCCCCATTATTTTTTCCTGCAACGCAGGTACATCATATTTCAGGCTTTTAATATACTTCATGTCCGACCTTTCTGTTGTTTGTGATTATTTTTGTTGATTTTCGCAATGCTTTTGAATTTCTGCTTTTTCCGGGCAAGATAGTCTTCGGCATCCTGTGAGTACATATCCTCATTTTTCAGCTTGCGGTATGAGCTTAGCCGGTCTGCCGACAGCTCTCCGTTTTCAATGGATTGCTGTACTGCACATCCGGGCTCACCGGAATGGGAGCAGTCCCGAAAGCGGCATTTGAGTGCAAGCGCTTCGATATCCGAAAATGTCCTGTCGATCCCCTCCCCGGAATCCCACATGCCAAGCTCGCGCATGCCCGGCGTATCAATCACCATGCCACCTCCCGGCAAAAGAATCAGCTCCCGATGTGTCGTCGTGTGACGCCCCTTATCATCGTTTCTCAGCCCGCCTGTGCACAAACGTTCTTCGCCCAGCAGGCAGTTGATAAGTGTGGATTTTCCAACGCCGGATGAGCCGATGAACGCTACCGTCTTTCCGTTTGTAATGTATTTATAAAGCTGCTCACAGCCGTTTTGCTCCACAGCGCCTGTCACCAGAATATCTGCTCCGGCAGCAGCACACGATACTTCGGAGAGTCTGCCTGCCGTATCCGCGCACAAGTCGGATTTTGTAAGTACTATGACAGGCACCGCGCCGCTCTCCCAGGCGATAGAGAGATAGCGTTCCATGCGGCGCAGGTTAAAATCCCTATTCAGGGACATGCACAGAAATACCGTATCAATATTCGCCGCTATCACCTGCTCCTGCCGGGCGGCTCCGGCAGCCTTGCGTATAAAGCAGCTTCTGCGGTCAAGAATATGCCGAATAACAGCATTGCCGCCGCCCTCATTCCAGTCGACCATAACAAAATCCCCGACCGCCGGATATTCTGAGAGCTTTTTTACCTCATAATGAAATTTTCCGCATACCTCTCCCGATTTCTCGCCCCGCTCAGAAACCAACCGGTAAATTCCTTTTTGCTGCGAAATGATCCTGCTTACAGTCAGCCCTATAAAATCTTCGGCTGAGCGGGCAAATGACTCAGACAGGCCGTATTGTTTCATGTCAATTTTGTTTTTCATATGTTTCTTTTCCCTCTCCCGGCTCCGCAACATGACACCGAAAAAAACGCCCGATATGCTTTTTGAGTATTTCAGTCAAATTATCGCCTTCCCCGGTTGCGTCATACATGTTTATCAGCAGCAAAAACGGCGCGTAAAACTCAAATGCCAGCTGCCGGGCATCGTCTTTCCTCAACACGCCCTTTTTCATCAGCTCACGAAACACATCCTCCATATATGCAACCGGCCCGGAAGTGATACAGCCGTGATAAAGCTCTGCCATTTCCGCACTGCGGTATTGTTCCAGCGCCAGCATTTTGCGCAGGTGCGAAGCAAAATCGTCCTCTGTCCAGAATCTGAACTGCTCAACCGTAAACCTTTCTATGCTTGCCAAAGACGTATTTTCATATTGCCCGGGCTGTTGCTCATATGTGTCAACCGGCATATTATATTCCCTTGAGCGCTCCGCGTCGGTCTGATACATTCTTTCCACTATACTGTCAAAAATATCACGCTTGTTTTTATAATGCCGGTACAATGCCCCTTTTGTTATGCCAAGCTCGCCCGCAATAGCGCTTACCGACACGGCCTCATAGCCGTCCCGCGCAAACAAGTGCAGCGCCGTTATCAGGATCTGTTCTTTGGTATCAGTCATTTTGCCTGCCTCCCACAAGTAAACTGTCGTTTACTTATATTATAGTAAACGCTCGTTTACTTGTCAAGTGATATACAATAAATGAGCGGTTTTTTATGTGAAATTGCTGTCTGAGCAGTCTTTACGATGCCGCGGTTTTGGGCGGATGCTGTAAAATGATGCCGGTTTTGCTTGACAAGTTACCGCTGCGCAACTATAATATAAATAATTCTCAGATAAATATAGTAATTTCAAGGCAGATCGCATTAAAGTCGACAAAGAAAGTATCCAGAAGCATTGTAAGGTGAGCCTGATGCGTAACGCCCGGTGATAAGGAGACGCCAATATGGCAATTGAAAAGGTCAAAGAATTTTTTAAAAACTATGGTATAGAAAACCGTGTCAAAGAATTGGAAGTATCCAGCGCAACGGTGGAGCTTGCCGCCCATGCCTTGGGGTGCGCGCCCTGCCGGATCGCAAAAACACTTTCGTTTATGGTGAACGGAAGTCCTATCTTGATCGTAGCCGCAGGTGACGCAAAGGTTGACAACCCCAAGTACAAATCTCAATTCGGAACGAAAGCCAAAATGCTGACTCCGGAGGAAGCGGAAACGCTGATAGGCCACGCCGTAGGCGGTGTCTGCCCATTTGCAGTCAATGAGGGTGTTACCGTCTATCTGGATGAATCTCTGAAAAGATTTGAAACCGTATTCCCCGCCTGCGGAAGCAGCAACAGCGCCATTGAGCTGACGATTGAAGAACTGGAGAAATATTCCGGATTTACGGCGTGGATCAATGTTTGCAAGGGGTGGGACGAAACAAATGCAGCCTCAGCCGAGTCCGACAAATAATTGTGGATAAAAAGAGGAACAATCCGATCGTAATATCAGTATCATTGATATCGTCGATTTTGATATGGAGCACATTCCGTCTTTTATCAGAAATTTACAAAAATAAGAGGTGGCAGACAATTCAAGTCAAGAGGCTTGAACAACAACTGTTTTAACATTGAGCTTTTTGACAGCAATAAAAAGTAGCATACAAAAAACGTAAATGAGAAAAACATTTTTATGGGCGAAGTAATTATAAACCTCAAGAAATCTTTATCTGGCTTGGATTATGCTTTACCAAAAATGCTGTATTCCATCTTATCTGTTTTTACATAGCAGTATCGTGTTGACGGCAAATCCAATGTCTAACTACAACAACAAAAATGAAATTTGTGAAAAGGGAGAGCAACAATGAGTAAATGGGTTGCAGGCTGGGGAGGCTCTATTTCTGTTATCGCACAAAGTCAGGCTGAATACTTCAAAGATTTAACAGTACGAAATATCTTCTTTCCGACAATGAACGGAACAAAAGTAAGACTTCATTTTTCAAACCAATATGGCGATGAGGATGCGCTGATCGACAAGGTGATCCTTTCGGTTAGTCTTGGCGCAGACAGGGTTGATGTTACGAAAAATACTACTGTGACATTTGACGGTAAAACAGCACTTTTTCTTCCGGCAGGTGTCGGCGATGTCGTATCCGATCCGATAGATTTCGAGATCTCTGCGGGACAGGAATTTTCGGTGAGTATGTATTTTGCAGGAATGACGAAAATGATGACCGGTTTTTCTATGAGCGGAGGACCGTACATTAAAAAGTACTTTGGCAGCGGAGATTACGCAACCGCCGAAAGTTTCCCTCTGGAGGTCTACGGAGAAAACGGTTCTTATCTCTTCTTGCATACAATTGATTTTTACACTGAGGATGATTGCCATGCTATTGTCGCATTCGGTGATTCGATTACGGCGCTTCATTGGCCGGATTGCTTAGCTCATAGAATCTTTGATATGGGAATCCGGAATACGTCGATTATTCGTAAGGCAATACCGGGAGGGCGTGTGCTTCGCGACTACACATACCGTATTAAGAAGCATTGGGGTGAAGCCGGTATCACTCGATTCGAAAGGGATATCTCCCATGCGGGGGTCGACAGAGTGTATATTCTTCACGGAATTAACGATATAATCCATCCCCATGTCAATAACCGTTTTTGTCCTTATGAATATCTTCCCACATCTGAGGAACTTATCAACAACGGATTCCGAAAGTACATTGAAATAGCGCACAAGCACAGACTCAAGGTATATATTGCGACGATCCTGCCGACTCCGAGGACATTGATTGATGACGGAATACGAGAAAAGATTCGTTCGGAGATAAACGAATGGATAAGAACAACCGACGAAATAGACGGGGTGCTTGATTTTGATCTTGCAATCCGCGATCCGGAGGATCCGAATGACCTGTTGCCTGAATATGACTGCGGAGATCACGTTCATCCCAACTTCAAAGGAGCGCTCTGTCTTGCGGAAAGTATTCCAGAGGAATATTTCCGGAATGATGTTAAGTGATTCCGGCTTCACAACCGGATTTTGAACCAAGTTTATTACGGGATAAATAATTCTGAAAGCTCAAAACAAATGTTGCTGTTGCACTAAGCCTTAATCACCAAAGAAAGAAATCGTTCTTTACAGAAAATGGATTGAACGGTTTCTTTCGGGTTCAAAAAACGGCATAAACGCGAAAAACGTTTATGCCGTTTTTGATTTTTACAGGCTGATATCAGTCTCCTGCTTTGCTGTTCACTTTTTTCTGACTGCCCGCAGTTCAATATAGCCGCGTGCGCCGCGTGGCTCCAGTTGAATACGGGGGTTATCATCATCCCACTGATACCCGATCACCGAAGGATCGTAGCGGTTCATAGCCTGCTGAACCGCCGAGATGGCATCGCAATAGTCCTCCTCGGCAAAGGGTTCGCCCTGAAACATCAGATAGTCAGCCGCCGGAAGGTCAATAACATCAAAACCCTCCGGCACCGGACCGGTGTAGTCGGAGCTGACCTCAACTCCCTGAACATAGGTGGACGTGCCCGGCTTTTTGTACTTCTCCGGCAACCAAAGACAGACCGGCTCTCCGCAGAGCGAATCCATGCTGAGCAATGTGCCCCACACGTCGCAGCCGACCTCTTCGCAATAAGGAAAATAGTCTTCCGCCTTGATACCGCGGCGGCAGATTACCTTGTGCGCAGGCTTATGAACGACCTGAATAAAAATGTTTTTTGTGTTTTTCACAGTTGTGTTATCCTTTCTGAGTGCTCTGAATTTTGCACCGTAAGGGACGAAAAGCGTGATCGGAACAGGATTCTCTGCATATGCGCCGGGGCACATGCCGAATTCTCTCACAAACGCCCGTGTGTAACCGTCTACACTGCCGAAACCAAGCTCAAACGCCACATCGGTAACGCGGCAGTCTTCGTTTTTCAATCGGAGAGCCGACCGGCTCAGGCGCAGGCGTCGGATATAATCGGCAGGCGTGTATCCGGTGTGAAGCTGAAACAGCCGATAGCAATACCACGGCGAAAAAAGCGCGGCGCGGGCAAGCTCCGACAGGCTGATCTTCTCATATAAATGCGCCTCAATATAGTCCTGCATCCGCTGTACTGCCAGGATCTGCTCCGTCATGCTCTCGCCTCCTCACTTAGCGTATTCAGTATACCACAACGGCAGAAAAACCGCTCGACTTTTTTTGCCTTTCTGTTAAGCAGCCGCGAAGGAACACAAGTGCCGGTAATGCGCATCTCAGATGACATCCGATTTGCCCGTTGCAACAACGGTATCGAAGCCCGTCATGATTATTTATCTAAGTGTTCTTTTCTCATTCTGGCTCGGACACGGGAAGCGCAGAAGTCGAGGAAGGTATAAAATTCTTTATCGTCAACAAACGGATTTACCGACGGATTTTCCTTAAGCAGCTTGGCTTTTTCATCTGTATTGTTGTTCCAGCAGTGGTTACCGAGGAACAGATCGACATTTTCCTGCTTCAAGCGCTGAAGACTTGCAAAATAATCGTCCCGGCAGCCTTCGTAATAATTCGCATGGTCGGCAAACAGTGCCGCGGGCCCTGCTCCGCCGAACATTCCTGCGTGATAGATTCGCCCGTCTTGTTCATAATCAAAAAACACCGAAACGGTACCGACGGTATGTCCCGGAGTCTCAACGAAGCGGAAGGTAACCTTACCGCATGTGAGTGTATCCCCGTCCTTCACCACGATGTCGGGATTGAAGTAATTTCTTTGAATAACTTCCCGGTCGTCACGGATGCCGATAACGGTCTTGGCGTTGGGAGCAAGTGAAAGTAAGGGCATTACTCCTTCGGTGTGGTCGCCGTGCCAGTGTGTCAGCAGCACATATTTGATATCTTTGGGCGTATAGCCGAGCTGATATATACCGTTTACCACGGTATAAAAGGTTTTGAGATATCCGGTATCGAGTATAACCAGCCCGTCGCCGGTGTCGATCATATGTACGGACGCCTGATATGTTCCGATAAAAGATATTCCTTTAAGTATCCGGAACGGCTCAATGAACCCGAGCCACGGATGAGCGATATTAAGCTGTTTTTTGGGGTACATATTTCTCTTCTTCCTTTACTCAATCAAAATTATTGTTGTGACTACATCATTCTACCAAAGTTTACGGAGCATGTCTATACTTTTGTCCGAACTTTTTCGAAGTGCGGAATATTTTTAACCTATTCCTTCTCAACCGGTTGACAAAGGCAGATATTTGTGATACAATATTATCACTATATAAATCAAAGGAGATAACAACATTGAAAGACACATTACGCATCGCCGCGTATACGCGTATCTCCGTGGACATCGAGCTGGACCGTGACAACACCAGTATCGAAAACCAGAAAGCGATAATCGGCGATTACTGCAAGATCCATTTCCCGACGGCGAGAGTCGATTACTTTGAAGACCGCGACCATTCGGGCTATACCTTCGAACAGCGTCCGGGCTATATGCAGATGCGCGCAAAGCTGTTCGCGGGCGAATACGACATTCTGATCGTCAAGGATCTGAGCCGTTTCTCCCGTCGAACCAGTCGAGGACTGGTTGAGTTCGAGGATCTGTGCGAAAAGAATATCCGCATCATCGCCATCGGTGACGGGGTGGACTATCCCGTGCACGACGACGCCATGAAGATCAAAATCTACTTCTTCGTCAACGAGATGCCGGTCACAGACGCCAGCCGCAAGGTCAGCGCGGTCATTGCCAACCGACAGGAGAAGGGCGAGTGGATCTGCTCGGTGCCGTACGGATATGTCATAACAAACTCAAAGAAAATGACCTTTGAGGTAGACGAGCCTGCCGCCGAGGTGGTGCGCGAGGTGTTCCGTCTGTACAATGAGGGGTGGGGCTACAAAAAAATCGCCAATCACCTTACCGACCGTCACATTCCCACGCCGCGTATGCGTGAGCGTGCGCGCAAGGAAGCGGCAGGCGAGGAATACCGCGGCAAGGTTAAGGAAAGCTGGAGCATCGTCACGATCTCCGAAATGCTGACCAACGATTTTTATATCGGTACGCTGCGCCAGCGCAAATACCACCGCAAAAAGATCAACGGCGACGACGTGGAGCTGGACAAAAACGATCACATCGTGTTTGAAAACCATCACCCAGCTATCGTCGATTACAGGGTATTCGCCACGGCACAGGAGCGGCTCAAAAAGCGCACGACAGGCAACTACCGCGGCGTCAAAAAGTACGACAACACCTACTCGGGCTTTCTCTACTGCGGCGACTGCGGCTCGCCCATGTTCTCGCTCAGCCGCGCCGACCTGCCGGGAGCCTACACCTGCGGCACCTACCACGTGCGCGGGCGGTCGGGCTGTACCTCGCACTATGTCAAAGCGGACTTTCTCGACTCGGTGCTCAAAAACTATATTCGCAAGGTGCGTGACAACTCCGATGGTATGCTCCGTGTGCTGGAGGAGGTCATCAGCCACGACGGCGACAACGCCGAGCGCAACCTCTCCGCCGTCGGCGAGATCGAAAAGGAAATAGAAACCGCAAAGGAGGAGCTGAAGCACCTGACGCGCCAGAAGGTGCGCGATCTTGCGCGGGCCGGCGACAGTGCCGATGTCATCGCCGAAACCTACGACGGGCTGATTTCAGAGGCGGCGAACCGCATCTCGGGACTTGAGAATCAGCTGCGCATGATAGCCGACTCAAACAACACCATGGTGCGTGTCGGACGGCTGGCGCGAACGGTCATCGGCGTATTCGATGACATTCTGAACAAGGACAAGCTGGACAAAAATGACCTCAATCTCATCATAGACCGCGTGCTCATCTTTGAGGATCACATCGACCTCAAGCTGCGCTCGGACGTAGACGAGCTGCTCCGCACAGGAAACGTGGAAAGCTACCGCGAGGGAGGAGAGCTTGCCGTAAATTTTAAGCACGGCACGGCAGATAACGAAAGCGCCGACGGAGACTATACCTCCGTGGCAGTCAGTTCCGCACGCAACCGGCGGGACAAGGTTTACCGTGTCAATGTTGTCAGCGAGGGCGACCCGCTTGAAATCTACACTGACCGCGAAGGCGAAGTCATATTCAAAAAATACTCACCCATAGGCGAATTGGCAGCCTTTGCCGGCCAATATGCCGAAACTCTGCACAAGACCTGCTCTTTAGCAGTTGTCATATGCGACCGCGATGCCGTCATAGCATGCTCGGGCGTGTCGCGCAAGGAATACGTCGACAAATCTCTGTCCGACGAGCTTGAGGCGATCATAGAGGGCAGAACACTGTATATGTGGCGTGAAGGCAGCCAGCGTCTGCCCGTCATAGCCGACAGCGACAACCATTATCTCAGCTGTGCCATGCCTATAATCAGCGAAGGCGACATTATCGGCTGCGTGGCATCGGTTGCCGATACGGACGGCGAACATCCGCGCGACATTATAGGTTCAGAAGTTGAATCCAAGCTGATACAGACAGCCGCGGGGTTTCTCGGCAAACAGCTGGAAAGCTGAAAAAAGGGGCAGTGAAAACAGTTCACTGTCCCTTTTAATCAAATTCAGTTTTTTACTCGTCGGAACAACCGCCGCCACATCGTGTCCGGCACCTGTGACAGCATTACGGCACACAGCATAAGCGCACAACCGGCATATTCACGGCCGGTCATGGTTTCATGCAACACGATCGCACCCGAGATCGCGCCGAATACCGACTCAAGGCTGAGCAGCAACGACACCATAGTCGGGTCGCTGGATTTCTGAGCCACGATCTGAAGCGTGTAAGCCACCCCGCTCGACAGCACGCCGACATACAGTATCTGTCCGATGCAACCGAGTATGGCATGAATATCCGGCTGTTCAAAAATAAACATACACACCGCCGATTCAACCGTCATGACCGCAAACTGTACAAGCGACAGAGCAATTCCGTCGGTCATTGGCGCAAAATGGTCGATGATCAGTATATGCGCCGCAAAGCAGAATGCACAGATAATAACATAAATATCACTTCCCTGCACCGTCAGGCCTTCATTGACACACAGCAGATACATGCCCGCAACGGCAATGGCAACGCTCACTGCCGTCGATGCCGATGCCCGACGCCGGAAAAACAGCCCGAAGATCGGCACCAGCACTATGTACAGCGCGGTAATAAAGCTGGCCTTGCCGGCATCGGTTTCGCCAAGCCCCATCTGTTGCAGGTTTGTTGCTATGCACAGTACGGTTCCGCAGCACACACCGCCAACAATAAGTGCCCGCTTGCCGCCGGAGGCCTGAGCCGCCTCACCACGGCGCCGGCGCAGCAACATTGCAATTGCCAGTATAACGCTGAGCGTTATAACGGCTATTGCGCTTCGTGCCGCCGTGAAAGTAAACGGCCCGACATATCCGGCACCGATACTCTGCGCGGTGAAGGCAAGTCCCCATATTGCGGCAGCTACCACCGGCGCCACTATTCCTCTGAGATATTTGCTTTTCATATATTACCGTCCCCTATCAACCTTACAATATGACAATAATTATAACACCACCCTGCCCCGGCTGTCAATCAACAAACCTGCCGAAAAACAGAGCTCCGACGACGTTATTTTCACAAAAATGTCACTTGCCACTTGCGCGGTATCACAGGGTATGATATAATGTGTCTTGAAATCATTTTCTGTGATATTCAAGAAGGGAGTATAAATTCATGATCAAGGTTGCAATTTTAGGTTACGGCGGTATTGCCCGCTCCCACCGCAAGGGCTATGAAACACTGGCAGAACGCGGCGAGCCGGTAAAGCTGGTTGCCCTGTGCGACATCAATCCCAAGCAGTTTGAAAAGCTCATCACCATAAACCAGGGCGGCGAAGACACGGCTCCTGTTATTCCCTACCATACATATACCGATCTCGACGAGATGCTGGAAACCGAAAAGCCGGACGTAGTCGACGTTTGCCTGCCTACATACCTGCACTGTCAATACGTCACAATGCTGCTTGAGCGCGGCTTCAACGTTCAGAGCGAAAAGCCCATGGGCCTGAACAGCGAACAGTGCGACCGGATGCTGCAGGTCTGGCACAACAGCGGCAAGCAGCTTATGATTGGCATGTGCCTGCGCTTTGAGCCGCAGTACCTGTTTCTCAAAAAGCTGGTCGACAGCGGAGAATACGGCAAGGTCCGCGCAGCATACTTCAGCCGCACAAGCGGAAAGCCCAGTTGGGGCTTTGAAGGCTGGTACAGAGATAAGGAGCGCTCCGGCGGCGTCGCGCTCGATCTGCATATTCACGATGTTGACATGGTACGTTTCCTGTTTGGCGAGCCGGAAGGCGTGCAGTCGCACACAACCGACGGATCGATACCGTTTATTTCAGTCAATACTAACTTTCTCTACCCCGATAAGTTTGTAACGGCAACCGCCGAATGGGGTATGGCACGCTCCTGGCGCTTCCACGCCGAGTACCGCGTGTGCTTTGAGAAG
The DNA here is from genome assembly GCA_900547565.1 of uncultured Eubacteriales bacterium. Lineage (GTDB taxonomy): Bacteria > Bacillota > Clostridia > Oscillospirales > CAG-272 > UMGS1002. The sequence goes on from URHI01000053.1 coordinate 11,899, forward strand.
GCCTCTGTCGTGCTTGAAGGCGGCAAGGTGACCGTATATCCCGAAGAGGGTGAGCCGTTTGCCGCCGAATATGCACCCGCAAACCGTATGGCCGAGGAATCGCTGTACCTGGCACGGACCATAATGGGCGATATAACCAACACGATCAATACGCCTGAAGACGCGGCGGCAACCGTACGTCTTGTGGAAACCATTTACAAGAGCGCCGCGGCAAACGGTGAAACCGTCAAGTGGAAAAAATAGACCTACATATAAAATTTCAACGGAGATTGTACAATGAACAAAAAATTCACTGAATTTTTTAAAGGACTCGGCTTCAGCATAAATAATAACAACGCCTATGGTACGCAAAACGGCTACGAGGTCAATGTCAACGTTGCAATGATGGACAACGTATCTCCGCTTCGTATGCATATCACCTGCTATACAACCGACGATCAGAAATCGGAGATCTCCCGGCTTCTGACAGCGGCGGCAGTGCGCTATCTTCGCTTTTCGTTTACCGAATACGGACTTATGATAGGTCTGAACGACTTTACCGTCGGCAAGCTGATACAAAACCAGATAAAGAACATATGATATACGAAAA
>URHI01000054.1 GCA_900547565.1 uncultured Eubacteriales bacterium
CCCCGCCTCGCGCGGGGCTTTTCTTTACTTTCTGCGTATGAAAAAAGCCACCACGACAGTGATGGCTAAATTCAAATTCACCGCTAATTTTGTACGCTCTCTGCCAAACGGTTTTTTATGTTTTACAGTGAAAGATCGATATACAGCGGATAGTGATCCGAGATCTTGTCGAACCATTCTGGGGTGAGACGTCGGAAATAGTTGACCGTCGTACCCTCACCGTTCTTTATCATGATGTGATCGATTGCCTGACGGAACAGCCCGGCATCGCCGCGCCCGAAGCCTGCGGGGCTGCAGGGGTGATGTCCGCGGGTTTCATCCCGATCACCTACGGACAGATCATACACCTCGGTCCAGCCTTCTGCGCGTGCACGGTCGAGGCAGAGACTGTTGATTGATGCGTTGAAATCGCCCATAAGTACGCAGGGGCAGTTGTACTTTGCTATGACCTCATCCATTTTTGCCGATGCAAGCCCGATCTGATAAGCCCTTGCTTCGTTGGAGTGCGCCTGATAATTTTTAGCTTCGGGATTGGAAGATTTCCACCACAGATGTGTTGACATTAGCGCAAAACGTTTTTTGGTTGTACGGTCCTCGAATACGCCGAAGCAGTATGACTTTGACTCGTGGTTGTTGAAGCTGCCTTCAAAGCCGTCAATCTGCTCCGAATAGAGAAAAAATCCCGATTCGAGCAGCTTCAGCTTGTCGTAGCGGTAGACTATAGGAGTATCTCCGCCGGACACGTAGGCATATTTTGCAGTCTGTCCTTCGCCCAGGTCGACACAGGACAGCTGTGCCATCATAAGGTCTGCCATGTGCATAGAAACCTCCTGCAGGCCGAGCACGTCGGGCATGATCTGCCTGTATGCTCTGACAAGTCCCTGCACGCGCACCTCGGCCGAGCAGTCCTCGCCTATCTTGAGCCAGGCATCACAGTTCTTATCGCATTTCCACTGGTTGTTAGACATTAAAATCATTGTCGGAAGCCTCCTGAATTATTGTTGACATAATTATAGCACAGTCTGACTGCACATTCAAGCGGTTTTGCGGTATTTACCCCGGTGTGCAGGTATAAGTCGCCGCTCGTCCGCGTCTGCCTTCCGGACGGACAAGTCCTGTGGCGACAAATACCTTGAGTGCTGAATAAACATCGATGCCGTGCAGACCGATTGCCCGACCGAACTCGGCAGCAGTAAACTCATTTGTAAGCCCGGACGGCAGATATGTCAGATAATCGGCAGGGGTATTGAGATCTATGATATCAATCAGTCCGGTAGGGATTTTTTCGTATCGGACAGCACCGTTACGCCCGCGCTTGTTCTGTATGCGGAACTCCTCGACCTCCAGCATAAGTGCCCGGAAACGCAGTCGGCAGTCGCCGAGGTAGGGCAGCAGGGAATAAAGCTGAACGATCATATCACGCGGCTGCTCGTGCTTGGGCGAATTTACGCGCCGCACGACGTGGCAATCTACTGGTGACAGGTATGTCACCCGCTTTTTTGCTACCAGCGGGTGTATGACGGTGACATTGTAGCCGGTATGCTCAAGATAAAACCCGATTTTGTCGCGCAGTGGATACAGCGCGCCGGTCTGGATCTCAAATATGTCATTGCCGCACAGCACGTCGGCGACAAAGCTGCGCGGCTTGCTGTCCTGCTTTGATTGCTGTTGAAGCTGCTGTGACTGTGGGGGCGGTAGCTTGACCTCGTGACACGATTTGTCATCACATACAAAGAATTTAAGCATTGTATGCAGCTTTTTTTCGTTAAGTGTGCCTATCCCGTCGCGGTCGCGGTCGGCCAGCAGTATATCACGGCATACGCGTTCAAAATGCAGCTGTTCCGCGGCTGATATCATGTTGCTATCCCCGCAAACTGATTGCTGTACAGCTTACTGTATTCGCCGCCGAGCGCCAGCAGAGTTTCATGGTCACCCGCCTCGGCAACAACGCCGTCCTTTATGACAACAATTTTATCTGCATCGCGTATGGTGGACAGACGGTGTGCGATAATAAGTGAAGTGCGGTTCTTCATAAGCGCGACCATGGCCTGCTGAATGTGCATTTCAGTCCGCGTGTCGACTGACGATGTCGCTTCATCAAGAATGAGTATTTTGGGGTCGGCAAGCACCGCGCGTGAGATTGAAAGCAGCTGACGCTGTCCCTGCGACAGATTGCTGCCGGATTCGGCCAGCTGGGTGTCGTAATTATCAGGCAGACGGTCGATAAAGGTGTCGGCACGCGCTGTGGCCGCTGCCTGCTTCATCTGCTCGTCGGTCGCGTCCTGGCGGCCATACTTGATGTTCTGACGTATACTGTCGCAGAACAGCACAGTGTCCTGAAGCACTATGGCAATGGCATGCCGCAGCGTGCTTTTGGGAATATCGCGTATATCGGTGCCGTCTATGGTTATTTTGCCGCTGTCTATCTCATAAAATCTTGTTAGCAGGTTGACTATTGTAGTCTTGCCGGAGCCGGTTGCGCCGACGATGGCCACCTTTTGCCCTGCTTTGACATCAAGATTCAGTCCCTTGAGCACCGGCTCGCCGGCAACGTATGAGAAGTGTATATCCGAAAAATCGATATCGCCGCGGATGGAGGCGATGTCAAGCTGATGGCGGCCTTCATCGATTTCTTCGGGGTTGTCCATGATCTCAAATATTCGCTCGGCGCCTGCAAGGGCGGTGAGAATGGTGGCGTACTGGTTGGCGATTTCATTGACAGGGCGCGAGAATTTCTTGGAATATTGCAGCATGGCCTGAATGTTACCGACGGTTATAGGCCGCATAGCCCGTATAGGATTTAACAGCAGATAGCCCCCGAATGCCGCGATAAGCAGGTATTGCAGGTTGCCGAGTATGTTCATCAGCGGTCCCATAATTCCGCCCCACACCCGTGCCTTTACGCTGACCTTGCTGAACTCGGCGCTTGTGACACCGAAGCTGTTGACAGCCTGCCGCTCTTTCCCATAGGCAACGACGGTTTTATAGCCTGTTACCATTTCCTCAACCTGACCGTTAAGCTGCCCGAGCAGTTGCTGACGCCGGACATAATGTCGCCGCATGAATTTTGCCAGTGTGGAAGAAATAAGAATCGTCAGCGGTATGGTGATACAGGCTACAATAGTCAGAAGCCAGCTGTAGTAGAGCATCATGACGAGCGCGCCGATAAGTGTCAGTGCGCTTGAGAAAAGCGATGAGATAGACTGCGAGATGGCGTTTGAAACATTTTCGACATCGTTTGTCATGCGCGACATTATGTCGCCATGACGATGGGTATCGGTATAGCTGATAGGTAGCTTACTGATTTTTCGGAACAGGTCGCGCCGCATGGAATATACCGTCATCTGAGACAGTTTGGCGGCGATAATTCCCTGGAAGAAGGTCAGCACGGCCGAAATCACAAATACTATTGCCATTGTAACGAGGAAGAAAGCCAGGCCGTGGCGTTGTTCTGTGCCGGTGACGACGCCGTTCTCGTCCTTTACTTCAACGGTGTAGTCGGAAAAATGAACTACGATGCCCGTTTCGTCCGAATACTCAAATGTGTCGATCGCATTGCTTTGAAGCATAGGGCCTAAAAGCTCGAATGCGGTAATTATCAGCATTATGATCAGCAGTGATATGAGTGCTACCTTGCTTTTCCCGATGTAGCGCAACAGGCGCGATATCGTACGCTTGGCGTTTTTCGGCTTTTCAACGGCCATTCGTCCGCTCATGGGGCCGCCTGGACCGTGTCCGGGACCCGGGCGTCCTCCCGGCCCCATGGTCATGCGAGGCTCATTTGCTGGTTCTTTGGCAGTCTGGTTATTCATTTGTGACCACCTCCTTTATGTCCGGATCGTTGCTTTGCATCTGGGAATCATAAATATCACGGTATGTTGCGCTTATTTTCATCAGCTCGTCGTGCGGCGCGCAGTCCTTGATAGTTCCGTTTTCGATGACGGCAATGCGGTCTGCGTTGCGCACGCTGGCAATGCGCTGTGCTATCATTATGACGGTCGTGCCGTGCAACCTGGCGCGCATTGCCGCCTGCAGCTTTGCTTCGGTAGACAGGTCAAGCGCTGAGGTAGAGTCGTCAAGGATCAGGATCTCCGGTTTGCGCACCAGCGCGCGCGCAATGGACATGCGCTGTTTCTGCCCGCCTGACAGCGATGCACCCTTCTCGGCAATGAATGTGTCATAGCCCTGTGCAAATCCGCTGATAAAATCGTCTGCCTGTGCAACCTCGGCGGCGGCCTTCACCTCGTCGTCGGTAGCGTCGGGCTTACCCCAGCGTATATTGCCGGATATGGTGTCGGAGAACAGCTCGCTTTTTTGCATAACAAAGCCCATGCGTTGACGTAGCTTTTGAACGTCCCACTGGCGCACGTCGACGCCGTCCACGATGACACTGCCCTCGGTCGCGTCGTAAAAGCGGGGGATCAGATTGACAAGTGATGTTTTACCGGCGCCGGTAGCACCTATGACTGCCAGCTGCTCTCCGCGTCTGACGTCAAGATTTATGTCGTGTAGCACGGGCCGGCCCGTCGTATTGGGATAGCGGAAGCCCACACCGCGAAACGATATGCACACGTCGGAGGGCTGTCCCTCTTTGTCTCCTGACCGTATAACCGGGTCGGAGTCCAGCACCTCGACCACACGGCGGGAGGAAGCGCCTGCGCGTGAAACTGACTGAAACATCATAGTGACCATCATAACCGAACTGAGCACCTGTGTTATGTATGTTATAGCGGCCATTATCGAGCCGACCGATACTGCCGATGCCGACGCCCGGATGCGCAGCCCGGCGATGAGGATAACGGCGATCACCGCGACGTTCATTATAATATTAAGCACGGGTGACATGATGGCAAATATCCTCAGTACGCGGTAGTTTGTATCTTTTAGGGCACTGTTGGCATTGTCAAAGCGCTCGTTTTCATAGTCCTCACGGACGTATGCTTTGACTACCCGCGCGCCGCTGACATTTTCCTGCACGACCGAGTTGACCTTATCCAGCCGTGTCTGCACCTGCGAGAACAGCGGTGTCGCGCGCGACAGCACCAGTACCAGCATGACGATCAGTACCGGCAGCGCGCACAGCAATATTGCGCCGAAGCTGAGGTCAAGCGTCAGCAGCATTATTGTGCCGCCGATGAAAAAGATGGGCGCGCGTACGAACATGCGTATCAGCATTTCGACAAATTCGGTGATAGTGGATATGTCGTTGGTCATACGCGTGACCAGCGAACCGGTTGTGAATTTATCCGTCTGTTCGATTGACAGCGACATAACCCGGTTGTATGCATCACAGCGCAGGTCGTTTCCGAAGCTCTGAGCAGCCCTGGCCGCAGTGTAGGCGCAGAAGGTTCCGAAAAAGCCGCCGATGATCACCAGCACAAGCATTGTAATGCCTATACACAGGATTATCTGCATTGAGGTGTACGGCCCGTCACCGCAGAACAGGTGCATTATGGCGCTTGCCGAGGCATAGTCGGATATGTCGGCAGAACCGACTATACCGCAGTCAACTATGACGGACATCAGCTTGGGTTGAAACAGGTCGGCAACCACCTCTCCTATCATCATGAGCGGTGAGATGAGCGCCAGATACCAGTACGGGCGCAGATATTTTGCAAGTTTTTTCATATTCGGGTTTAATCTCCTTCAAGCTCCAGATGACGTTCAATGTTTGTCCGCATGCGATTGAGCAGAGACAGCAGTGTTTCGCTTTCCTCTGCGGTAAAGCCTTGCATAAGAATATTGTCAGCCTCTATTGAAGCGCGGCGTGACGATTCGACCAGCTCACGTCCGCGGTCGGTAAGAAAAACGCGCAAGGCCCGCATGTCATTTGAATCTGCCACACGTGTAATGTAGCCCAGCTTTTCCAGCCGCTTTGCCGTCACGCTTATTGTCGGAGTGGACAGGTGCGTGCGCTTTGACAGCTCAAGCTGTGTCAGACCATCCTCAAATGACAGGTTTTTTATGAATTGCCGGACGCTGAACTGCTGCATTTCGGACTCATTCTGTCTCATTTTAGCGGCGTAAAGCCGTGATATGTCGTGGATCACCATGGGTGGAGATTCCTTGATACCGCACGGAGGCTTTGGACGTGAAAACATCTTTTTGTCCATTTTTTGTACTCCTTTGAATTATAATTAGTTTACTAACTAATTATATCACTCTCCATTTTATCTGTCAATAGCTTCTCCATGCTTTTGCCGCTTATTGCGGCAAAAAATTTGGTTGCGCGAAAATAAATTGTTACACATCAAACGCCCGCCGCCGGCGCAAATTATTATCGAGCGCCTCTGCGGCGTCAATCCCCAACAAGAAGGAAGCAATTCCCATGAAAAACAAGATAAAACGCATTGCCGCCATGATGGCGGTTATCATTATAATATTTGTTATCAGTCCCGCCGCGGAGGGCGCTGACTGTGCTCCGGTATGGCTTGACATCGGTGCGTCCGTTAATATTAAGGAGCTTAAGCTGAGTCCGGGAGGTATGGCATTTGGTGTCAAGTTTCACACCGATGGCGTAATGGTGGTAGGTTTTTGCGACATAGAAACGGAAACCGGTAAGGTCAATCCCGCTTATGCGGCCGGGGTACGGCTGAAGGACGTAATCACGGCGGTCAACGGCATATCACTTAGCGGAAGCTCACAGCTGACGCAGCTGATCGAGGAGTCGGCGGGGCAACCTGTTACGCTGACCTGCCGCCGGGACGGCCGCGAATTGAACTTTACGCTGTCACCTGTATTCAGCCGCTCGGAAAATCGCTATAAAACCGGCGTGTGGGTGCGAGACAGCGGTGCCGGGATAGGGACGGTGACGTTTATTGTTCCCGAAACCGGGGCGTTCGCCGGACTTGGACACGGTATATGCGACAGCGAAACGGGAGAGCTTATCCCCATGCAGCGTGGATATGTTACAGGTGTGACTGTCAGCGGTCTGACGCGCGGCATCGCCGGAAATCCCGGCGAGATCAAGGGATATTTCAGCTCAGGCAAGTGCGGTACGCTTATCGGCAACACCGACAACGGAGTATACGGCATTTTTACGCAGCTTCCCGCTGAGCCGCCCGAGTCGGCGCTGCCGGTTGCTGCTCGCAGTGAGGTCAGGGCGGGGAGTGCATATATATGGTGCACGCTCGATACCAATCAGCCCTGCCGCTACAGCGTAGAACTGTCGTGCATAGACACAAACAGCACAAGCAACAAATGTTTTACGGTTACTGTCACTGATCCGGCATTGCTTGAAAAAACCGGCGGAATCATTCAGGGCATGAGCGGTAGCCCTATTATACAGGACGGCAAGATTGTCGGTGCGGTGACGCATGTGCTGATAAACGATCCTTCCCGGGGTTATGGCATATTTGTTGAGAATATGCTGGATTCAATGCCGGATCTGCTGAGATGAAAATTGTTCCTCCGTTAAATATCCGCTAAATCTTAACAGGCGGTCAGCGCCGCTCTGGTATGACAAAGCAAAAATCAAGCGCACCGCTCGGCGGTACGCTTGATTTCAATTATTATTATGTAGCTTACAACAAAAAGCTGAGCAGAGCAGGGGTGTCACGGTAATTGTCTACCTTTACAAATGCAATATCCGACACATATACCGCCTCATCGTTACCGCCGCTGCCGTAATCGTCACCGACGTAAACAATGCTGTCGTGCGGCAGACCATGCTCGGTGGCATAGGCTGACAGCGCAAAATACTTGTCATACGGAGCCGGCACCATGTCAAACGATGAAGAACCGCCGACAAATACCGTGTATTCCGGGAATGCGGCGCAGACATCGGGGTAAATGGCGCGACGCTTGGAGCGGTCGGGGTCGTAGGCCAGCTTTTGTTAGATCGGTGCGGTGGTGCCGAGTACCGGGATCGTCACAGCACCGGACGCGTGAAATTCAACGCTATCGCCAAAATATGGCTTCCAACTGTACTTACGGCGTAATCTATCAACACGTTCAGACACGCTTTTCCGGTCGCAGGGGAGCACCTTTTCGGTCCGTATAACAATGTCCTTCAACGCCTTGTCGTATTCGGCATATTGCAGACCGTAGTTGCCGATTATATCAATAGGAAAATGATCGAGCTGATCAAAAATGCGGCGGCAGTTGCCGGCACCTATCATGAGCAGCTTGTACTTTTCGGAAAGTTTCTCCAGCATCTGACGTGTGGCCGGTTCAAGGTGTGTTTTATGCTGCGTCAGTGTGCCGTCAAGGTCAAAGGCGACCAGCTTGATTTTTGAGGAGTCTGTATATTTTATTTCCATAAGATTGCTCCTTAGTTTTGGATTTGCATATATGATAACACAAAACGAAGTTTATGTCTACCCTGATTATTGACAAAAAAGTCCCGAAAAACGCACGATTATTTAAGCTGTGCGACTGTTTTGTCGATATCGCTGTCGCTGCCGATGACCGACACACGGTCGCCCTTGGTGAACGCCTTGTCTGGCGACGGCGAAACATCGACGCTTCCGTCTGCACGGCTGACTGCGATCACGTTTACATGATAGCGACGGCGCAGATCCAGCTCAAGCAGACTCTTGCCTATCCAGCTTTCGGGCACCGACAGCTCAACAATTTTGTAATCCGCAAACTCGACAAAGTCGGTTATATTGTTTTTGGTAAGCATGTATCCCAATTTTTCGCCCATATCCTGCTCGGGGAATACTATCATGTCTGCGCCTATACGCTCCAGCACCTTGCGGTGTCCTTCATTCATGGCGCGAGCCACTACCTTTTTGACTCCAAGCTCCTTGAGCATTATCGTAAGAAGGATGTTGGCATTGATGTTGGTGGTAAGGCACACTATGGCGCAGTCGTAGTCGGTGATGCCTGCAGAGCGAAGTACGTTTTCGTTGGTAGGATCTCCGATGACGGCGTTTGTGACCACGTCGGCAAGTGCCGTTATTTTGTCGGCATCAGTATCGATTATCATGACCTGGCTGCCGGCAGCTGCCAGCGTTTCGGCCAGTGACTGACCGAATTTTCCAAGTCCTATAACACAAAAGCTCTTCATAATATTGTTACAATCCTTTCAATAAATCTCAACCGATGAGCATGTTGGCATCGGGGTAGCTTATAGCGGACCGGCTGTCACGCAGGTTTACCATTACGGCGTAGGTAACCGTGAGCGTTCCCACCCTTCCGAGATACATGAGCAGCATGAGAAGCAGTTTGGATACGATATCGAGAGAAGGTGTTATGCCAAGAGATATACCTACTGTGTCGGTTGCTGAGAACACCTCATATGCGGCGCTCATTATACCGCAATCCGAAAGTGCTGAAACGGACAGCGTTCCGACCAGCACAATTGTCAGCTGGACCATGATAACGGATATGGCACGTACAAAGCTGTCACCCGAAATGGTTCGCCGGAACAGCACTGCTTGTTTTTTACCCAGTGCAACGCACCAAACGGTGTATACCAACACGCCGACGGTACCGACCTTGACTCCGCCTGCAGTAGAGCCGGAGCAGCCGCCGATGAACATAAGCAGCATTGAAAACAGCTGAGCGCTCTGCGACATGCCCGCCTGATCTATTGTGCAGAAGCCGGCGGTACGCAGTGTTACTGCCTGAAATGTGGCGGCGAGAATTTTTTCTCCTGTCGGCATGGGGCCGAGAGTTTGGGGATTGTTCCACTCCATGACGGCAAATACGGCTGTGCCTCCCACCACAAGTATCGCGCTGATTATAAGTACAAAGCGGGAATATACCGACAGCCGCTTTTTACGGGTTATCAGGTTGACTATATCGTTCCATACGATAAATCCGATGCCTCCCAGCAGTATAAGCAGCATTATGGTTATGTTGACCACCGGGTCGGAGATAAAGGCTGAAAGCGATGAAAATTCACCGCTGTAGCGCCCCATGAGGTCGAAGCCTGCATTACAGAAGGCCGAAATTGATATAAAAATACTTTTGTATATGCCGCTCGCCGGGCCGAACAGAGGAATAAAGCGCGTTGACAGTATGATAGCCCCCGCCAGTTCTATGCACAGCGTGCCGATGCCTATGCGCTTCAGCAGTACGCTGGTGTTGCCGTAGCTGTCCAGATTGTAGGACATTGCAACCAGCATACGCTCCTTTGGAGTCACTGCGCGCTTGATTATGAGAGACAGTATGACGGCTATGCTCATAAAGCCCAGTCCGCCTATCTGAATCATAACCAGAATGACTATCTGCCCGAACATGCTCCAGTGTGTTGCCGTGTCCACTGTTGTCAGTCCGGTGACGCAGGTGGCACTGACGGCAGTGAAGGCGGCATCAAGTGGTGAAGTAAAGCTGCGGTCGGCAGATGAAATCGGCAGCATGAGCAACAGCGTTCCGATCAGTATAATAAGCAGAAAGCCTATGGCGATTACGCCTGTTGTTCTTCGCTTGGAGCTGCCCAGCTTGAATTTATGCTTTAGATGCGTTATTCTCATGACACCTTTCTTTCAAAGATGAATTGAAATGTAGAGATCCGTTTGCGCATAGTATAGCACTGTTTTGCTATTTTGTCAACATTTGCTCATATGAGCTGATCACAGCTTCAGAAACAAAGTGGCTATGCGGAAATAAATCATAAGCGAGAGGGCATCGACAATGGTGGTGATAAACGGACTGGCCATAACTGCAGGATCGAGCTTGAGTTTTTTGGCAAGCAGGGGAAGCAGGGAACCGACAGCCTTGGCCGTTATGACTGACAGGAACAGCGTCAGTGATACGACGGCGGCTACTGTCGGACCAGCGCGGTCGATCAGCATGACCTTGGCGACCGCGACGATTGCCAGTGTCACTCCGCACAGCAGGGATACTCGGAATTCCTTCCACAGTATGCGCAGGGCGTCGCGCGGGGCTATCTCACCCAGTGACATTCCGCGTATGACAGTGACAGATGCCTGCCCGCCGGCATTTCCGCCCGTGTCCATAAGCATGGGAATGAATGATGTGAGGACTACATAAGCCCCCAGGGCAGCCTCATAATGACTGATTATGGCGCCGGTGAAAGTGGCCGAGATCATGAGTAGCAGCAACCACGGTATGCGGTTTTTGAAGATCTCAAGTACGCCGGCTTTGATATACGGTCTGTCGGTCGGCGTGATAGCCGCCATTTTTTCGATGTCCTCGGTGGCCTCCTCCCGCATAACGTCGACGGCATCGTCAACCGTGACTATACCCACAAGCCGTCCCTCGCTGTCGACCACCGGCACCGAAAGCAGATCATATTTGGCTATCACGTCGGCAACGTATTCTCGGTCATCGGTCGTCAGCACGGAGGCCGCGTCGGTGTCTGTGACGTCTGATATTTTTGATTGCGGTTCACCAAAGAGCAGGTCACTCAGCTCAAGCGTGCCTACGAGATGGCGCTGACCGTCAGTCACAAATAACGTGTAAACCGTCTCTTTATCGTATCCTGTTTTGCGTATGTGATGTATTGCGTCGGAGATCGTCATGTCAGAGTGCAGAGTGGCATATTCGCTGGTCATTATACTTCCGGCACTTCCGTCGGGATAGGCGAGAAAGCGGTTTATGACCGAGCGATCATCAGGCGACACGTTTTTCATGATCCGGCTTACGACCCCTGCCGGCAATTCCTCAAGCATGTCGACGACATCGTCGGTGTACAGGTCGCCGCAAAGCTGTCCCAGTTCACGGTCGGTCAGCGCCGAGATCAGTCGCTTCTGCGACTCCGAGTCAAGCTCGGCGAATATTTCCGAGGCCGTGTCTTTTTTCAGCAGGCGAAATACAACCGGCAGCTCCTCAGGCGGGAGCGAATCTAAAAAGTCCGCTGCGTCGGACGGGTACAGCCGATCCAGCTCATGTATAAAATCGGGGTATTTTTTTTCTGCGAGAAGTGTGCTGAGTGTGTCAAAGTTTTTCATGATCGGTTACCTTGCCTTTCGTATTGTTTGAACACAGATGATATTATAAAGCCGAAGCAGGCGCCCTTCAACGATCTCCGTTACCCGGATCGGAGGTTTTATGATACGCGCAGCGCGACGCAGGGCGCGCCATGTTAATGATGCCTTTGAAATTCTGTCCGAAACCTGCCGGCTGTAAAAGCAAGGATGATGATAATTCAAGTTCTGCCGTTGACAGCTATAAGGGTATAAATAAAAATCGCTTAAATAAGAGCGCATTTTCACTGCGTCGGTCAAAGTGGATTACGCTGGCGCCGGTATAGTGTACGGAAATTATCCGGTCTTTCATTGTGCCGAACGCCGGATTGCTCATACCTTTACCGCAGTCGTTTTCATGTCCGTCCGACTGCGGCAAGCTGACTTAAATAAAAGTCTTCAAGCTCGCGCGTCATACGGACGGCGGTGAATCTTTCGTTGAAGGATCTGATTGCCTCACGGTTCATACTGTCAAGCAGTCCTTTATCGACTTCGAGACGCCGCAGCACCTCTGCCAATGCATCCGGATCGGCGGCCGGTATGACAAATCCGTCGGT
>URHI01000055.1 GCA_900547565.1 uncultured Eubacteriales bacterium
GGGGAAAAAGTGATATGGCAGACGTGACTTTCCATTTCGACGTTGACGGCGAGGATTTCACCTCGGCGGGTAAGGCATCGGTACAGGTGAAAAAGCTGTTGCGGCAGCTGGATTTTGATGCGGAAACAATACGCCGCGTTTCTGTAGCGATGTATGAGGGCGAGATCAATATGGTGATACACGCCGACGGCGGCGAGGCAGATGTCCTGGTGTGGGACGATCAGATAAAGGTCATACTGGCGGACAAAGGCCCCGGTATTCCTGACATTGAGCTTGCAATGCAGGAGGGATATTCCACTGCCAAGGACAACATCCGTGCTCTGGGCTTCGGAGCAGGAATGGGATTGCCGAACATGAAAAGATATTCGGATGAAATGCAAATCGATACCGTCCTGGGACAGGGAACAACGGTGACTATGAGTTTTCAGGTTGCCGGGAAATAAACTCTGAGCCCGGGCTAAGCCCTAAGAAAGGAATATTCACGACATGAACGGAGTACAACACTCGGTGACGCTTCATACCGATCTGTGCAAAGGCTGCACGCATTGTATCAAGCGTTGCCCGACCGAGGCTATCCGTGTGCGGAACGGCAAGGCGGTCATAAAAAGCGAGAGATGTATCGACTGCGGTGAATGTATAAGAGTGTGTCCTTATCAAGCCAAGCGGGCGATATACGACAAGCTGGATAAATTCAAGGATTACAAATATAAAATCGCGCTGCCGGCACCTGCACTGTACGGACAGTTCGATAAACTGGACGATATTGATTTTATTGTCAGCGGGCTTTACCGATGTGGCTTTGACGAGGTCGCGGAGGTGGCGTGTGCGGCTGAGCTGGTGTCTGAGCTGACGCGCGAGTATATGCACCGTACAGACATCAAGCGCCCGGTCATAAGCTCGGCCTGCCCGGCGATAGTGCGGCTTATCAGCGTACGCTTTCCGAGCCTGATCGATAACGTACTGCCTCTGTTGCCTCCGGTTGAGCTGGCGGCGCGCATGGCACGCCGTGAGGCGCTTCGTAAGCACCCGGATCTTTCCGATGATGACATTTGCGTGCTGTTCATATCGCCGTGCCCGGCCAAGGTCTCGTATGCCAAAAATCCTATCGGCACAGATAAAAGCGCAATAGACGGTGTGCTGGCGATAAACGAGATTTACTTTGTTCTCATGGGAGAGATGAACAAGATCGTCAATCCGACAACAGCATCACAATCCGGCATTATCGGCATCAGCTGGGCGGCCAGTGGCGGTGAGTCATCGGCGCTTATGAACGACCGGTATCTTGCGGCTGACGGCATCGAAAATGTTATCCACGTTCTGGACGAAATAGAAAAGGAAAATATCCGCGGGCTGGATTTTGTCGAGCTTAATTGCTGCCCGGGAGGCTGTGTCGGCGGTGCGTTGACCGTGGAAAACGCATATATTGCCAAAGCCCGGCTGCAAAGTCTGCGCCGCTATCTGCCGGTATCGCTCAATCACGTTCCGGCTATGGCAAAGGGAGAGCTGCCGACCGAGGTTATGTGGGATGCGGGGGTAAGCTATTCTCCCGTTATGAGGTTGGATGCCGACCGCGGAGCGGCAATGAAAAAAATGGCCATGATACAGCAGATCCATCAGACACTGTGCGATCTTGACTGCGGTTCCTGCGGCGCTCCGACATGTCAGGCACTGGCAGAGGATATAGTAAACGGCGACGCAACGCCGGATGACTGCATAATCAATCTGCGCCAGAAGCTGAATGAAATATTGGGCGACAGCCATAATGTCACGCTTGGTGAGCGCGATGATACTCCCGACGATGATATGCCCGATGTTTCGGATAACACATCGGAAAGGAAAAGCTGACACATGAAAATATCACAATTGGTCACGTGCCTTGACCTTGAAGTGCTGACCATGCCCGAGCCGGACGTGCAGATTACCGGCGGCTATGTGGGCGACCTGCTGAGCTGGGTCATGGGCCGAGCCGAGGCTGGGCATGTCTGGATTACCATAATGACCAACATAAATATACTTGCCGTGGCATCGCTTGTTGGGGTCAGTGCCATAGTTGTGGCGGAAGGAGCGGAGATTTCCGCGGATGTAATAGCCAAGGCAGAGGAGCAGAAAATTAATCTGCTGCGCACGTCTGAACCGGCATTTGATACTGTCGTGGCAGTAGGTCGGGAGATAGGTCTGTAATGGGCGGGCCACTGTACGACCTGCATATACATTCCTGCCTGTCCCCGTGCGGAGACGCAGATATGACGCCGGGCAATATTGCCGGCATGGCCAAGCTGAATGGACTGCGTATCGCAGCACTTACCGATCACAACACCTGCCTTAATTGTCCTGCATTTTTTGAGGCCTGCCGTGTTTACGGTGTGGTGCCAATTGCCGGAATGGAACTGACGACTATGGAGGAAATTCATGTGGTCTGTCTTTTTGCAACGCTTGAGAAGGCTATGGAATTTGACCGGTTTGTTGCCGGGCACCGCATGAAGATCAAAAACCGGCCCGATATTTTCGGTGAGCAGATAATAATGGATGTCCGGGATGATCCCGCCGGGTGTGTTGATGAGCTGCTCATACTCGCAACCGATCTTGACCTTATGCAGGCGGTGCGCGAGGTGAGACGCTTCGGTGGAGCGGCGTTTCCTGCGCATATCGACAAGCAGGCAAATGGCATTATAGGTATTCTGGGCGACTTTCCGGCTGAGCCGGGATTTGTTGCGGCAGAGTTCCACGATGTCGGAAATATTTCCGGATATAAAGCAAAATATCCTATATTGGAAGGCCTGACATTACTGACAAATTCGGATGCGCACATGCTTGAGTCAATGCCGATTGAGCCGGCGGTCTTTTCGGGACTTGAAGATGACGACAACGAACAGACATTGCGCCGAAAAATTGTGGCAATACTGGGCAAATAATACGTCGCAGGTATGAAAAAATTGCAGAAATACCGTGAAATTATCAAAAAAACTATAGACAAAAATTATATAATGTTATATAATTAATTGATATGCTGCCTTTTGTTGAAAGCGTGTCTGCTGTCCCGCCGTTGCGGCTCTGATGACAGTTGAAATAATTTTTTTAATATAACTCAGGAGGAATTTCCAAACATGAAAAAGAAGCTGACTACCGTCGAGTTTCGCGGCACTAAGGAACAGGAACAAAAGCTGGTTTCCATTATTGCCGACTACAAGGATGTGAAAGGCTCCATGATGCCTATTCTCCAGGAAGCTCAGGAAATTTACGGCTATCTCCCGCTTGAAGTGCAGAAGATAATAGCGAGAGAGACCGGCAGATCTGTGGAGGAGATTTACGGCATCGCCACCTTCTACTCGCAGTTCAAGCTCAATCCCAATGGTCAGTACGCTATCGCGGTCTGCCTCGGCACCGCATGCTATGTCAAAGGCTCCGGCCTTATTCTTGATGAAATATCCAAGGAGCTGGGACTTGCGGTCGGCAGTACGTCAAAGGACGGAAAGTATTCGCTCGAGGCTACACGTTGTATCGGCGCTTGCGGCCTTGCACCGGTAATGACTATCAACGGCGATGTTTACGGTCGTCTTACCCCCGCGGAGATTCCCGCAATACTTGCAAAATACAAGGATTAAGCTATGAAGGAGCTGTCGCTGAATATTCTTGATATAACGCAGAATTCCATTTCAGCCGGCGCTAAACATATATCCATACTGCTTACGGAGGACGAAGCACATGTGCTGAAGCTGTCAATTTCCGATGACGGCTGCGGTATGAGTGCGGAAACGGTCGGGCGTGTTACCAACCCGTTCTATACCACGCGCACTACGCGAAAGGTCGGGCTGGGGATACCATTGCTTAAACTGGCCGCCGAGCAGGCGGGGGGGGAGTTGTCTATCACCTCGGTGACTGAAGATCAGGATCCGGAATGTCACGGCACCACTGTGTGCGCGACGTTTCATACCGATAAAATAGACTTCACGCCGTTGGGCGATATTGTTTCCACCGTTTGTGTGATAATTCAGGGACATCCCGAAATAGATTATATTTTCCGGCATACAGCGCCGGGTGTCCGGGTCGAACTGGACACAGCCCAGCTCCGCGCAGTGCTCGGCGGGGAGGTTTCCCTTGAGGAACCCGAGGTCATCTCCTGGATCGCGGATTATCTGCGGGAACAATATTCAAACGAATAATAATACGGAGGTTATACATCTATGAAATCAATAGCGGAACTCGCAGCAATCAGAGAAAAAATGAAGAATAAGGTATCCATTCGTGAAGGCTCGGGTCAGATACGTGTCGTAGTAGGCATGGCGACATGCGGTATTGCAGCAGGTGCACGTCCCGTTCTTTCCGCCTTTGTGGAAAAGGTAAGCGAGGCCGGACTCACCGATAAGGTTACGGTTTCTCAGACGGGCTGCATAGGCATTTGCCAGTATGAGCCGGTCGTTGAGGTATTTGAGGACGGCAAGGATAAGGTTACATATGTCAAGATGACGGCCGATAAGGCTGCTGAGGTTGTTGAAAAGCATCTTAAGGGCGGTCAGATCGTTGAGCAGTACACCATTGGCAACAACAAATAAGTTCAGACAGGAAATTTCAAGGAGGATATATATTAAATGATACGCTCACATGTTCTGATCTGCGGAGGTACCGGTTGTACTTCTTCCGGAAGCGCCTCACTTAGAGAAGCGCTTGAGAAGGAACTGACTGCTCAGGGCCTTAACGACGAGATCAAGATCGTTACTACCGGTTGCTTCGGACTTTGTGCTCTTGGCCCGGTCATGATAGTATACCCGGACGGCACATTCTACAGCATGGTTAAGCCTGAGGATATTCCTGAGATCGTTGAGGAGCACCTGCTGAAGGGGCGTCCCGTGGCTCGCCTTGAGTATCACGAAAAGAGCGGTGACCACCACATGGTCACATCGCTGTCCGAAACACAGTTCTATAAGAAACAGCACCGCGTTGCCCTGCGCAACTGCGGCGTTATCAATCCTGAGGATATAAACGAGTACATAGCGGTAGACGGTTATGCCGCACTGGCTAAGGTGCTTACCGAAATGACTCCTGACGAGGTCATTCAGACCATTCTCGACTCCGGACTCCGCGGACGCGGCGGTGCCGGATTCCCCACCGGTCTTAAGTGGAAGTTCGCTTCCGGAAATCGCGGAAATGTCAAGAAGTATGTCTGCTGTAACGCCGACGAGGGTGACCCCGGAGCCTTTATGGATCGTTCCGTGCTCGAGGGTGACCCCCACGCAGTTCTTGAGGCAATGGCAATTGCAGGCTATGCTATCGGTGCTGACGAGGGTTTCATCTATGTGCGTGCTGAATATCCTATTGCTATTCACCGCCTGAATATTGCTATCAAGCAGGCAAGAGAATACGGCCTGCTCGGCAAGAATATATTCGGAACCGACTTCAGCTTTGATATTAACCTCCGTTTCGGTGCCGGCGCATTTGTCTGCGGCGAGGAAACCGCTCTTATGGTTTCTATCGAGGGTAATCGCGGTGAGCCGCGTCCGCGTCCTCCGTTCCCGGCAGTTAAGGGTCTGTTCGGTCAGCCTACGATCCTTAATAACGTCGAAACATACGCCAACGTTGCTCAAATCATACTTAAGGGGCCGCAGTGGTTCGCTTCTATGGGTACCGAAAAATCCAAGGGCACCAAGGTATTTGCTCTCGGCGGCAAGATCACCAATACCGGTCTTGTTGAGGTTCCTATGGGAACAACACTCCGTGAGATCATTGAAGAGATCGGCGGCGGTATTCCCAACGGCAAGAAGTTCAAGGCCGCTCAGACCGGCGGCCCTTCCGGCGGTTGTATCCCTGCGTCGCTGATCGACACTCCTATCGATTACGATAACCTGATTGCAATCGGCTCAATGATGGGGTCCGGCGGACTCATTGTTATGGACGAGGACACTTGTATGGTGGATATCGCCCGCTTCTTCCTTGAATTTACGGTTGACGAGTCCTGCGGTAAGTGTACGCCCTGCCGCGTCGGAACAAGACGTCTGCTTGAAATACTCAATAAGATTATTTCCGGTAACGGTGAACTTGAGGATATCGACAGACTTGAGGAGCTGTGCAACTACATAAAGAGCGCTTCTCTTTGCGGACTTGGTCAGACGGCTCCCAACCCCGTTATTTCCACCCTTCGTTACTTCAAGGATGAATACATCGCTCACATTGTGGACAAGAGATGTCCTGCCGGCGTCTGCAAAAAACTGCTGCGCTATTCCATCGACCAGGATAAGTGCATAGGCTGCGGCAAGTGCGCCAAGAACTGCCCTGCAGAGGCAATTTCCAAGACTAACTATGTGGCACCCGGACACAAGCTGCCTTCCATGACTATCGCTGCAGAAAAGTGCATCAAGTGTGGTGCTTGTATGGATAGCTGCAAGTTCGGTGCAATTTCCAGAAAGTAAGAAAGGGGAACAAACAATGGAAACCAAAATGCTAAATATCAAGATTAACGGCAACGATTATTCGGTCCCCTACGGAACTACCGTTCTCGAAGCCGCCAGAATGGCAAATATAGAAATACCCACTCTTTGCTATCTCAAGGATATCAATGAGATCGGCGCTTGCCGTCTCTGCCTTGTTGAGATCAAGGGAGCCCGTGGCCCTGTGACCGCCTGCGTATATCCTATTGAGCGTGACGGTACGGAAATATTCACAAATACCCCCAAGATCCGTCAGATGAGAAAGATGAATCTTGAGTTGCTGCTCTCTAATCATAATAAGCACTGCCTGTCCTGTATCCGCAGCACCAGCTGTGAGCTGCAGAAGCTGTGCCTCGACTACGGTGTTGAGGACAGTCGCTATACCGGCGAGATGACCGCTTCCACTCCGGATGAGTCATCGCTGTCAATTGTACGCGATAATAGCAAGTGCGTGCTGTGCCGCCGTTGCTCGGCTACCTGCGCCAAGGTGCAGGGAATCGGTGTTATCGGTGCCAACAACCGTGGCTTTGACACCGCTATTGGCTGTGCCTTCGACGCGCCTCTCGACAGCACATCATGCGTCAACTGCGGTCAGTGCATTGAGGCCTGCCCGACAGGAGCTCTTCACGAAGTGGACGAAACCGAAAAGGTGTTCGCCGCGCTTGCCGATGAGACTAAGCACGTTGTTGTGCAGACCGCTCCTTCCGTCAGAGCCGGTATAGCCGAGGAATTCGGTGCTCCCATCGGAACCGACGGTGAAGGTAAAATGGTTGCCGCACTTCGCAGACTGGGCTTTGCCAACGTATTTGACACCGACTTTGGTGCCGACCTTACTATTATGGAAGAAGCCAACGAATTCCTTTCGCGCTTCAAAAACGGCGGTAAGCTTCCCATGATTACTTCATGCTCACCCGGCTGGGTCAAGTTCTGTGAGCATTATTACCCTGAGTTTACCGAAAATCTGTCGACTTGTAAGTCACCTCAGCAGATGCAGGGCGCTATCCTTAAGACCTACTATGCTCAGAAAATGGGCTGGGATCCCAAGGATATTGTCAGCGTGTCCATTATGCCTTGTACCGCAAAGAAATTTGAGGTCAAGAGAGATGATCAGGACGCTGCGGGCGTAGCAGATGTTGATATTGCGCTCACCACTCGTGAGCTTGCTCGCATGATCCGTCGTGCAGGTATCGACTTTAACAGCCTTCCCGAAGAAAAGTTCGATGCACCGCTTGGAATTTCGACCGGTGCCGGCGTTATCTTCGGTGCTACAGGCGGTGTTATGGAGGCTGCACTTCGTACAGCAGTGTTTGCTCTTACAGGCAAGAATCCCGAGAAGGTTGATTTTGTTGATGTCCGCGGTACTGACGGTTGGAAGGAAGCGTCATACACCGTTGCAGGTGTTACACTCAACATTGCGGTAGCTTCAGGACTTAAGAATGCCGCTAACCTGCTTGACGCTGTCAAGAGCGGAGAAAAGAACTATCAGTTCATTGAGATTATGTGTTGCCCCGGCGGATGCGTTAACGGCGGCGGACAGCCGATTGTTGACAGCGCTACCCGCATGAAGGTAGACGTTCAGGCTAAGCGCGCAGCGGTACTGTATAATCTCGATAAGAACATGCCGCTCCGCATGTCGCACGAGAATCCAGTCATCAGAGAACTGTATGACGAATTTCTCGGAGAGCCCAACGGCCATAAGGCTCATGAACTGCTCCATACAACATATGTGAAGCGCGGGCTGTAATTTGAAATAATCAAAAAGCAGTAGGGACGCGAAAGTGCTCCTTACTGCTTTTTCGGTTTGAAGGGTAAGCCGGTACGTAATAATTATGAAAGGATCTCATTATTATGTATATCACCTCAAGTGACTTTGAACACAATACTTATTCTGCTGACCGGCTTTTTCCGGTAGCGGGACGGGCTTTATTTGGCGGAGTGTTTGAGTGGGCGGTTGATTTCATATGCCACGAACAACTAATGAATGTAGAATTGTGGCGTGAATTTGTACATCAGTTCAATTTTTGTCCTGACGATGAAAACCGCGGTTGGCGTTGTGAATACTGGGGCAAAATGATGCGCGGTGCGGCGTTCGTTTACGGATATACACGAGACAAAGAGCTTTACGACGTGCTGGAGCAGAGTATTATAGATATGCTCACCACGCAGGACAGCGCCGGACGTATCTCCACATACAGTACGCAGGCAGAGTTTTCCGGTTGGGATATGTGGGGAAGAAAATATGTTATGCTCGGAATGCAGTATTTTTACGAGGTGTGTAATGACGGAGCGCTGAAAGAACGTTTAATAGATTCAATGTGCCGTCAGGCTGATTACATCATTGAGCGTGTTGGTGAAGGTAAGCTCCCGATCGACAAAACCAGTGACTTTTGGCTTGGGTTGAATTCAATGTCTATATTGGAGCCGATAGTCAGACTATATAACATCACGCACAACGAAAAATATCTCGAATTTGCAGGATATATAGTTAAAACGGGCATGAATGGAGATGCCTGCGTGTTTCAACTGGCCGCACAGGATAAGCTGCTGCCGTTTGAATACCCGGTTACCAAGGCGTATGAAATGATGTCATGCTTTGAAGGCTTGGCCGAGTATTACCGTGTGAATGAGTCACCTGTGTATCGGAAGGCGTTGCTAAATTTCGGTCGGAGATTGCTTGAGAGCGAAGTATCGGTGATAGGTTGCTGCGGCTGCACGCATGAGTTGTTTGATCATACCGCATTTTCACAGACAGACGACAGCTATACCGGGATTATGCAAGAGACATGTGTAAGTGTTACACTGATGAAGCTGTGCGGACAGCTTTTGCGGCTGTCAGGAGATCCGTGTTATGCCGATTGCATAGAGCGTACGTTTTTCAATGCCTATCTCGGTTCTATGAACACACACCGTTGTATATCACATTTGGATGCCAAGGGACGCTGGCCGGAAACGCAGGGTGTTTTGCCGTTCGATAGTTATTCGCCCTTGCGCCCGGGAGTCCGAGGGGCAAAAGTCGGCGGACTTATGCGTATGGAAAACGGTGCATTTTACGGTTGCTGTGCATGCATTGCTTCGGCCGGAATTGGAGCGATGTCTCGTATAAATGTTTTGCGCGACGCAGAGAATTTATATATTAACTTTTATATGCCGGGACACGTGTCGGTTGATTTGCCAAGCGGAGCGCTGGAGTTTACCGTTATCGGAAACTATCCGTATGACGGCGAGGTTTCGCTTCGCTTTGATGCAGTACCCGAAAGTGAGTTCGGCTTGTGTCTCCGAATTCCCGAATGGAGCAAAAAAACGTCAGTGACCGTATGCGGTCAGCATGTGATCGCAGAGTGCGGACGGTATTTGCGGCTGGGATGTCCGGCGGTCGGAGACGTTATTGAGCTGAATTTTGATATGTCTGTGCACATAATACAACCTGTGGCAGGCGCTCCGGGGGAAGATAAATATTTTGCTTTTCGCCGTGGCGCAGTTGTGCTCGCTGCCGATGCAAGACTCGGTGTTTCGCCGGACGTCCCACTGAAAATCAGTGACACGCAGCTCGCTGATAGTGACAGCTTGGTTGGTGCCGTAGTTTGCCGTCCGGACGAGGTTACCGAGATCCCGGATTGCCGCATTTGCGTTAAAATACCATGTGCTGACGGAACATTCCGGCGTTTGATCGATTATTCCTCCGCCGGGAAAACGTATGACGAACGCTCTGCAATGGCTGCTTGGCTTACGAAATAATATTAAAAACACCCCGCTGACGTTATGCATCTCACATAAAGGAAGAAACGTAATATGTAGGCGGGGTGTTTTTTTATATGTGATGGAGCATTATGCCTGATCTTCACTTGGCCATCAGCTTGAGAGTTTCACTAAACACCTGTCCCAAACTCTCATTGAAAACGAGTGTGGCCAGGTGGTCGTACTCGGTGGGCTGCTTGTTGATTATTACAATGTTGTGCCCACGGTAATACCTCAGGAACGATGCTGCCGGCTGAACCGCAAGCGAGGTACCTCCGATAATCAGCAGATCAGCCGCAGAAATAGCACTTATGGCACCGCGTACTACGTCGTTGTCAAGTGCCTCCTCATAAAGGGTGACGTGAGGCTTGATTATTGCACCGCAATCCTCACAGTGCGGTACGATATCTGTCGTTTTTTCAAGAAAATCGTTGCTGTATCGCCGTCCGCACGACGTACATTCAAGCCGGGACGCGGTTCCGTGCAATTCAAACACCTTACGACTGCCGGCCGCTTGGTGTAGCCCGTCGATGTTTTGCGTTACAATCGATATATCCTTTCCGTACTGCTCAAGCTGTGCAAGCGCATAATGCGTTGTGTTTGGACTGACGTGCTGCATGAATAAATCGCGATAAAAACGGTAAAACAGCTCGGGATTTTGCACAAAGCAGCTGTGACTCAATATCTGTTCAGGAGGCATTCCGTAAGTTGTGGCAGTTTTGTATATTCCGTCAGGACTGCGATAATCCTTTAGACCGCTCTCGGTTGATACGCCTGCGCCGCCGAAAAATACAATTCGTCGACTGTCACAAAGCATACCGGCAAATTCTTGGTACTTCATAGCGTGCATTTCTGTCAGTGATCGTTAATATTGAAATAGTTTACTTTCATGTTGGTAAGTGCTGAAAGCCGCTTGCGTTCAAACCGCAATCGTCCGCCTTCAATGAACTGTAAATCCACAGCTTCCCATATAAAGACCCATGCGAAAATATCAATACATTCGATCCAAAGTTGCTTTACTCCGAAGCTCTCAGCGAAAAACATGCTGCCAAGTGCCGCCACTCCTACTAAGAACATTATCACGGCAAGGAATCTGTTGCGCCGGATTTCCCGTTGGTTGGCGACTGACTTCAGCACAAAATACTGACGCAGAGCATCACGGTATATGTTCTGTTCATCCGGACTGATGCAATTGCTGTGTATATGTAATGTAAGCTGATATTTCGGATGTATAGCATTGGCACAGTGTTCAATGAATTCAGCTACATCGGAATCTATGACCTCTTCATTGTTGACCGAATACGGCGACAGAAAATTGCTGTCATCGCGAACGGTCATAGTGATAATGGCACGTCCATCACTGTCGTGCTGTATTTCATGGGTTGATTTTTGCATTTCTTTGAGACTAAGAAATGACTTGATAGCTGTTAACATATGTATAAGCAAGGCCTTTCAAACAATATAAATTATTATGTGATGCTCAAAGCAGCTTTTCGGCGATATAAAAGTCAGTGTCATACCTTTTGCACTTCCCGAGCAGTGTAAATCCAAGAGCTGTATATGTACGGATCGCGGCAGGATTACACTGCGCTACAAGTAGATGTATAGCACGCACACCGGTATGTTCAAGTTGACAGAATAACTGCTGTAACATAAGCTTTCCGTACCCGTGTCCCTGATGTTCGGGAGCTACTGCCAGCCGTGCTATTTCACGGCAAGGACTGCAATCATGCCAAAGCACGATGTCATCAAGCTCGTTCTCGGGTACAACCGATACCGCACCGATTATGCTATCGTTACCGCGCAGTACATACAGACAGTTTGCCGAAAAATCATTCTGAGCGTCTTGTACAGTAGGATAATTATTATTCCATGTGCAACCGGGCAAACCCGTGACTGACTTGTACAGCTCTGCCACTGCCGCAACATCATTGGCCCGTGCCGGCCCGAATGTCATCAACCGGTCAAACTGCATGTTTACGATAAGGAGCTATGTGTCCGTCGTCCATCACCAAGATGCGGTCAGCACGGTTGGCAATGACCATATCGTGTGTTACGACTACCATAGTTTGATTAAGGTCATTTTTCAGGCGTATCATGAGTTCGAGCACCTCGTCTGCATTGTGACGGTCCAAGTTCCCGGTAGGCTCATCGGCAAAAAGTATGCGCGGGTAGTGAATCAACGCACGTGCTATGGCTACGCGTTGCTGTTGGCCGCCGGATAACCCTCCCGGAAGGTGGGGGAGCCGGGCGCCTAGTCCGGGACTGGCTATCAAAAGC
>URHI01000056.1 GCA_900547565.1 uncultured Eubacteriales bacterium
GCGGCGCCTGACGGTAGTCCGAGTGCTGTGCCGATGATGAGCGGCGGAATATACAAAACGATATACTCAGTGAATATTAATTGCCCCTTCTGCCATGCTGTGGCACCGGTGCTGGTCAGCACAGCAAGCGTCCGGACGTTTTCAGTACCGTGTGTATCACAATGAATACGTATTGTCAGCAGTGTCATTACCGCTATAACCGAAACGGCAACATATGTGTACAGGCGCATACGATTCAAAAATGAGGTAAACGGCAGCCCGTTGTGAGCTGAGCCGGAGCTCACTGATATCAGCAGTCCGAATTCTGCTAAAAACGCCAGCATTGCAATCGAAACCAGAACTGCAATTGCAAGCAGGATGTTGCGTCTGCGGTCACGGGTCAGCCTTCGCAGGGCTATACGTAAGACGGGTGCCATGTCACTGCCTCCTGTCTTTGATTATTGTGCCATTCTCAATTGTAATGACACGCCCGGCTTGATTTGCAATTTCCATGCTGTGCGTGACTACGATCACTGTCAGACCTTGCTTACGATTCAGCGATTGCAGAAGTCTGATCACTCCGGTACTGTTTTCACTGTCAAGATTGCCGGTCGGCTCGTCTGCCAGAATCAGCGACGGACGGTTAAACAGTGCCCGCGCAATAGCGACACGTTGTTGCTGTCCACCGGACAGCGTGTCGGGAAAAGACTTATCGCGCCCCTCAAGACCTACGTCACGGAGAATTTGCGCAAGCTGTTCTGTGTCAGGCTTGTGACCGTCAAGTTCGGACGGCAGTGATATGTTCTCGCTGACGTTAAGCTCGGGAATGAGGTTGTAAAACTGATATATTACGCCGATACTGCGCCTCCGGAGTATGGCTGCTCGACTGTCAGAGAGACCGACGAGCTCTGTCCCTTCAAACAGTATACTGCCGCTGTCCGGCTTATCAAGTCCGGCTATCATATTCAGCAGCGTGGATTTACCTGCGCCGGATCTGCCGATGATTGCGACAAATTCGCCTTTACGTATGTATAGTGACACGTTGTTAAGCGCTGTCACATTGCCAGTAGGTGTTGGATATTTTTTATTCAGACCGCTAATCTGCAGCATAGGCTTCTCCATTTTCATTTTTATTTATTATAGCATTGAACTGCTCTGTTTTCAAGTGGCATACAAAAACGCAGTACACGGATACCTGCTCTGTGTACTGCGTTTGCGGCGAGGCGCGGCTCAGAGAGCTGAAGGCTCAGGCTCCAGCGACGAAATAATTTCACGCATTTTGTCCGCTGAGGCTTGCAGTGCTCCGTATTCTGCTTCGCTCAGGGGCAATTCCAGAACACGCTTTATGCCGTCGCGTCCTACTATACAGGGAAGCCCGAGGCAAACATCGTTCAGCCCGTACTGTCCGGTAAGCAATGAAGAAACCGGGAGAATGGAATTTTCGTCGTGTACTATTGCGTTGACGATTCGCCGTACTGCCTCGGCAATGGCGTAGTAGGTGGCGCCCTTAGCCTCGATTATTTCATAAGCCGAGTTTTTAACCTGGTTGTACATTTGTTCCATGCGTTCCATACCGCAGTTGAGGCAGTTGTCGCGACAGAAATCAGTCAGCGGGATACCCGAAACTGTGGCGCAGCTCCATACGGCCAGTTCGCTGTCACCGTGCTCGCCGATAATGAATGAATGAATATTTCTGCTGTCTACACCGAGATATTCACCGGCCATGTATTTAAGCCGTGCCGTGTCGAGCACGGTACCCGAGCCAATGACACGTTGTGTGGGATAGCCGGACATTTTCAGTGTGGTGTAAGTGAGTATATCCACGGGGTTTGTGACGACAAGCAATATGGCGTCGGTGGTGTATTTAATGATGTTGCTGACAATGGAGCCGAATATTCTGACATTTGAACGGACAAGGTCAGTGCGCGTCTGCCCGGGGCGCTGATTGGCCCCGGCGGTGATTATTATAATTGAAGCGTCGGAAAGATCTGAATAATCGCCGGAATAAATGTTCATCGGTGTGACAAACGGCATTCCGTGGTTGAGATCGGAGGCTTCGCCTCCGGCCTTTTTCCGGTCGATGTCGATGAGTACGATCTCGGAAAATGTGCGGTCAAGCATAAGTGAGTATGCGGTTGTGGCTCCGACGTTGCCGCAACCGATAATGGCGCATTTGCGCATATCAACGGGCGTTGAGTTCATATTAATACTCCGGAAATAAAAATAAGCGGGAAAAATCCCGCTTATATTTTACCCTGTGATGCCTGAATTTACACGCCTAAAATCAACAATATCTGGCCGACAGGGTAGAACCACCATATAAGTTCCCGGAGAACTTTGGATTTTATGTCGCAGACTTTCTCCATAACGATAAAGTAATCGGATAAAAGAAAGCTGAACACACCGACGGCAGATATGATCGCCATACCGCGAGCGGAGTATGCATAGGAATATACCGTTGCGCAGTTGGTGGAAATCACAAACAGATAGATCATACTGAGAAAAAACATGCTTTTTATTTCAACATTGCGTACCAGCACCATGATCATGGTCATCACGATCATGAGAACGTAGCATGCGAAAGCAGCCACGATGCCTATGTTGAGATATTTGTAGCCGGATATGTAAATATTATATCCGAAAGCTGTTATATACAATATGTGTGCTATGGTGAACACGATTGATCCCGGAATAAATCCGCGAAACGGCAGAGATCTGGTTATCGGCTTGTAGTCCATCAGTGTTATATCACCGAGTGACGACAGCACCATGGCAATTGCAGCAATTATACGTGGCAACGAAGGAGAACATACCGCCATTGCACAGGCGAACAAGCTCATAAGCGTTGTGAGCACCAGTCTTCCGGGAAGACCGAACCAGCGGAATAATTTGTTCATACGCTGATTATCCTTTCAATGGTGTTATATATCAAAGCAGGAAACAGTGAGTGATTTTTTCTGCAATTTATCAATATGTGATTTATATATCCTGCGTCCAGCCTCGTGTGCGGCTTACGGCTTTATGCCAGCCGGCCATTCGTTGCACGCGCTCGCTGCTGTTCATGTGGGGATCAAACCTCCGTTCAACACGCCACTTTTGCGCAATCTGATCGGCAGATCCGAATACCCCCACTGCAAGCCCGGCAAGATTGGCCGCACCGAGTGCGGTAGTTTCTATACAGTCCGGGCGGATAATAGGCAGTCCCGATATGTCGGCCTGAAAGTCCAGCAAAAGGTTGTTTGCGCATGCTCCGCCGTCGACTCTGAGCGAGGTCAAACTGACGCCGGCTTCCTTTTGCATAAGCTCCAGTACATCCACCGTCTGATACGCCATGGATTCCAGTACCGCACGGACTACGTGTGCGCGTCCCGTTGCGCGGGTCAGCCCGAACAGTGCACCGCGTGCATAAGCGTCCCAATACGGCGCTCCCAAACCGACGAATGCGGGGACAAAATACACGCCGTCAGAATCCGGAATTGATGCGGCGATCTGCTCGCTTTCGGCCGCTCCGGCAATGAGCCCCAAGCCGTCACGCAGCCACTGAACCGCCGCGCCACATATGAAAACCGAGCCTTCCAGTGCGTAGCAGGTTTTTCCGCCCATGCTCCACGCAATGGAGGTCAGCAGTCCGTTCTGTGAGAACACCGGTTTGGTGCCTGTGTTCATCAGCATGAAGCCGCCTGTGCCGTATGTATTCTTTACCTCGCCTGCCTCAAAGCAGCATTGTCCGAACAGTGCCGCCTGCTGGTCGCCCGCGACTCCTGCAATAGCTACACTGCCTCCGAGTAGTTCCGGAGCGGTATACCCGAACAGGCCGGAGGAGGGAAGCACCTGCGGCATCATGGGCTTTGGAATTCCGAAAAGCTCCAGCAGCTCACTGTCCCAGCACATGTTGCGGATATTGAAAAGCATTGTACGGGAAGCATTTGATGGGTCTGTGGCGTGTACGCGGCCTCCGGTAAGATTGTAAATCAGCCATGTGTCGACCGTGCCGAACATAAGCTCACCGCGCTCGGCGCGTTGCCTGACGCCGGGGATATTGTCCAATATCCATTTTATTTTGGTTGCCGAAAAGTATGAATCAATAATGAGTCCGGTTTTGCTTCGGATCTTGTCGGTCAGCCCCTGTGCTTTGAGCTCATCGCAGTAGTCAGCCGTGCGGCGACACTGCCACACAATAGCGTTATACACCGGCTCGCCTGTGCGTCGATCCCATATCATAGTGGTTTCGCGCTGATTTGTTATGCCTATAGCTGCAATATCCGAGGCAGACAGACCGGCCTTGCTTATTGCCTGACGCATAACTGTCAGCTGTGAGTTCCATATCTCACGCGGGTCGTGCTCGACCCAGCCCGGGGCGGGGAAGTAGTTGGGAAATTCTTGTTGTGCAACTGCGACTATCTTCTCGTCATCATCGAATATTATACATCTTGAGCTGGTTGTTCCCTGGTCCAAAGCCATAAGATATCCGGACATATCGGTGCCTCACTGAAATAAATAATTAATTATATAGTTATTATAACATATTCACATTACGTAATCAATAGCATTTTCGTATGTTTTTTATCACTATTTCCAGCGATGCAACGATCCCGGCTGTAATGCTGTGCGGCAAAACTCCGGCATAGTCGGAGTATTCAGACAGTTTGTTCAGATACCGCGGAAGTATCTGCTCTCTTAAATTATTTGCTTCGTTCAATACCGCAAGACAGTCGGCGCACAGCTCATCAAGTGCCTGTAATTCAGGAGAGACAGGAGCTTTCATTGCACGGAGCTGTGACAGTTGCTCGTATACTGATGCAATTTCTGATGTCTCACCGCGGCGAGAATACGCATACAGCTCTATAATACCGCGGTTTCTCGAAGCAATACGTTCATCTGCCGCAAGCAGGTATTCATTATCTGACAGCCGTCTTGCCGTATCGGATATGGCGTTCAACGAAGTGTCAAGTGCTTTGACTGCGGCCTTGAAGCGACGGCGACAGTCTTCAATTGAAGTATTCATACGGTTTCCGTTTCATAAAATGATAATGTTTTGAGTCCGACTGATTCCCAAAGGGCAAAAAGGGCAGCTAAATAGCTGCCCTCTTGTGGGTACACGTCACTTTATTTCGACGTTAACCCGTTTGCCGCAGGTGTTTCCGGCGGCCTTCATAACCGTACGGATTGCCTTGGCGATTTTGCCGTGACGGCCAATCACCATGCCCATATCGTCAGCGGCTACGCTGAGCGTCAGATCAATGGTATTTTCGTCCGACTCGTTCTGAAGCACTGTAACCTCGTCCGGATTATCCACTATTGCCCGGGCGATATCATACAGGGTTTGCTTGAAATCCAGCATTTGAAACCTCCCCGTCAGGGTCAGTCAATAATGCCTGACTTCTTCAGCAGAGAACGAACGGTTTCGGTAGGCTGTGCGCCGTTACCCAGCCACTTCTTTGCCTTCTCGGCGTCGATTTTTACTTCAGCGGGATCGACCATGGGGTTGTAGGTACCGATTTCCTCAATAAATCTGCCGTTACGGGGAGAGCGCTCATCTGCAATAATTACGCGATAGAAGGGGTTCTTCTTAGCGCCGATTCTTCTGAGTCTGATTTTGACTGCCATTTTGATTTTCCTCCGAAAATGTTGAGTATATTTTAAAATTTATAAAAATCCGTGATCAGCGATCAGAACGGAATTTTCATCTTACCTTTGCTGAGTCTCCCCAGCCTTGAAGGGTTGGAGAATTGCTTCATCAGCTTTTTGATCTGATCAAACTGCCGCAGCAGCTTGTTTACGTCCTCGACTGACGTGCCGCTGCCGTCGGCTATGCGTTTTTTTCTCGAGCCGCCGATAATTTCGGGCTTGGTACGCTCGGCAGGTGTCATAGCGCGAATGATAGCTTCCTGATGAGCCATGGCCTTTTCGTCGATCTTGGCATCTTTGAGCGCGCCGGGCTTTACGCCGGGCATAAGACCTGCCAGCTGTTCAAGGCTGCCCATATTTTTGAGCTGAGCGAACTGATCAAGATAATCGTCCAGTGTGAATGTCTGCTGGCGTATTTTCTGCTCAAGCTCGGCCGCTTTTTTCTCGTCATAAGCCGACTCTGCTTTTTCGATCAGCGACAGCACGTCACCCATCCCGAGTATTCTTGATGCCATACGTTCGGGGTAGAAGGGTTCAATAGCATCCAGCTTTTCTCCGGTCCCTATGAACTTGATGGGTTTGCCGGTGACGTATCGCACTGAAAGCGCGGCGCCACCGCGGGTATCGCCGTCCAGCTTTGTCAGAATGACGCCGGTGATATCGAGTTGTTCGTTGAATGTCTGAGCTACATTGACTGCGTCCTGTCCTATCATTGCATCGACAGTCAGCAGTATCTCGGTTGGATTTGTATTTTGTTTGATGTTTTTCAATTCGTCCATGAGTTGTTCGTCGATATGCAGGCGGCCTGCCGTGTCGATAAACACCATGTCGTAGCCCTTTTGCTTGGCGTATGCCAGTCCTTCAGCTGCAATTTTGACAGGAGACTCCTTATCTCCCAGTGTAAAAACGGGGATGTCCAGCTTTTCGCCTACTATCTCAAGTTGCTTGATGGCTGCAGGGCGGTAAACGTCACATGCAACCAAAAGCGGCCGTTTGCCCTGCTTTTTGTACATACCCGCCAGCTTACCGGCGTGTGTGGTTTTACCAGCTCCCTGCAGACCCACCATCATGACCACAGTAGGCGGCATGGGGGCGATGGTCAGCTTGCTTTGGGTCTTACCCATTATATTGGTAAGTTCCTCGTTGACGATTTTAACTACCTGCTGACCCGGCAGAAGGGATTCAAGCACTTCTGCGCCCACGGCACGTTCCGAAACCGTGTTTATGAATTCACGAACCACCTTGAAGTTGACGTCTGCCTCAAGCAGTGCCAGCTTTATCTCACGCATACCGGCTTTGATGTCGGCTTCGGTGAGCTTACCCTTGCTACGGAATTTCTTGAAGGCAGCATTCAGCTTATCGCCTAAACTTTCAAACATTGTGTGCCTCCCTGAATTATTAAACTATTGATGCGAGCTGCTTCAGTTCATGCTCAAGCTCCGGCGGGAGGTTGAGCTGAGTCGCCAGTGAATTTATACGATCGACCGAACTGCGCACTTGACTGAACCTGTGCGCCAATCCCAGCTTTTCCTCATAGAAAAGCAATTCGTTTTCGGTTTTTTTGATGATATCCCTGACGCCCTGACGGGAGATGCCTATAATGTCGGAGATCTCCGACAATGACAGGTCCTCGTTATAATACATATCAAGGACACTGCGCTTGCGTTCGTTGAGTATCTCGCCGTAGAAATCCAGCAGATAGCCTATGCTCATGTTCTTTTCAAACATAACTGCGTCCTATAAAAAAACTGTGTAAAGCAAATCGCTTTACACAGTATAACACACGTATGTGCGTTTGTCAAGAGCTTTTTTAAATTTCTTCTTTTTCCTCAACGGGATTTACCAGCACGGTAAGCTTTGTGACGCGCATGTCGTCCATTTCGGATACCACGACAAACAGATTTTCATAAGTGAAGGTATCGCCCACATGCGGGTCAGCGTTCAGCTGTTCAACTGCCCAGCCGCCGACAGTGGAGTATTCACATTCAACGTCCTTGTTTGATGACTCAATTTCAGAGAAGAAGTCATCAATATTCATGTCGCCGTTGACTTCATAGGTGTTATCACCTGTTTTGACTATCATGTTGACGATCTCGTCGCTTTCATCCCAGATGTCTCCGACCAGCTCCTCGAGTATATCCTCCATTGTGACCACGCCAAGTGTGCCGCCGAACTCGTCAATTACTATTGCAATATGTGTCTGTTTTTCTCGCAGTACATTCATTGCGGCGGGCAAACGCATGGTTTTGTGTATGAAGCAAGCGGGTATCAGCATATCGCGCAACGGCTTTTTTGAGTTTTCTACCGAGTTTTTATAGTAATGGTTGAGGTACAGAATACCTATGATATTATCAATTGAGTCCTCGTATACGGGAATACGCGAGAAATGAGACTCTTCGATGATCTCGGCAATGGCCTCGTCAGCATCGTCGATGTCAATGGAGATCATATCAATACGCGGTGTCATGATCTCCTCAACGGTTGTGTCTGGAAACTCAAGTGTGGACTGAAGCAGCTCGCTCTTGTTTTCATCTATCACGCCCTCTTCTTCAACCGTTTCTATTATTGAGGAAAGATCCTCTTCAGTTACGGTAGGTTCGTCATCGGAATTATCCTTACCCCAGATTTTGCGGAGCAGGTTGATGAGTAGCATGACGATGAATACCAGCGGGTAAAGTATTATTGTGAGTATGCGTACCGGATAAGCTACCCAGCGGACTACCCTGTCTGCGTGTTGCTTTGCCAGAATTTTTGGTATTATCTCACCGAAGATGAGAATTATTGTGGTCATCACCACTGTTGCTATTGCGGACGCTATGGAATTTGCGCTCTCACCGATCCCCAGTGCATTGAGCAACTGAATAATGATGATGGTCGTCACAGACGATGCCGCAATGTTGGCAAGATTGTTGCCGATGAGTATTGCCGATAGCGCGGTGGTGAAGTTTTCGCTTATTTTATATGCCATAGCGGCAGTTTTGCTGCCGTTTTCGGCACTCTTCTTCAGCCGCAGTTTGTTGGAGGCATTGAAGGATATCTCCGAGCCTGAGAAAAACGCGGACAGAATGAGCATGAGAACTATTATAAGATACGGCCACATATTACCTTGCCTCCTTTTTTACCGGGCGTATATGCTCGGCATGAGGTTCGGTATGACAGACCGAATCGGTATCCAATTTTATGATAACGTTATCGATTTTGTTGTCTTCAACATCCTCGACCGTTACTTCAATATTCTGATAACGGAATGAGTCATCTTCCTCGGGAAAATGCCCGAGTGTTTTTATCACCCATGAAATGACAGGAGTTTCAGCCAGCGTTTTGTCCGAGCAGGTAAGCCCCATGCGCGAGAAAACATCGCCCACGAGCAGGTGTGTGTTGACCGTAAAGCGATTCCCGCCCATCTTGACAAAATCGTTGTCGACTACGTCATCCTCGTCCCATATTTCGCCGACAAGCTCTTCAAGGAAGTCCTCGATCGTAACAACACCGACGGTAAGGTCTGCCTCGTCGGTGACAACGGCAAGGTAGATCTTTTTTTGCCGCATAACTGACAGCAGGTCATTTATTTTGGCATTGTCGCGTACAAAAAACGACTCAGTGAGCATTGAACGCAGGTCAACGTTATGATCCTTGAGATATTCCTTCAGAAAACTGCGTATGTGGAGTACACCTATAATATTGTCCGGGCTGCCGTCGTAAACTGGCAGTCTGGAATGATTATAGGACAGGATCTCCTTGACTATCTCATCATTTGACATGCTGATGTCAACAGCGCATATGTCACTGCGGACAGTCATAACGTCGGCGGCAGTTGTTGCCGAGAAGTCCAGCGCGCTCTTGAACAGATCGCTTTGTTCCTCGTCCATAACGCCTTCTTCTTCGATGGTATCGATGATGTCGTACAGCTCCTCCTCAGTGATCGAAGGCGTGTCATCGGCCTTGAAAAGTTTGGAAACAGCATTGCTTATTAACGAGAAAAATGCCACAAGCGGTGTCAATACCTTCATAAAGAAGCGCAAAGATCTTGCACATGCCATGGACATCGAGTCACTTCTGTCATTTGCAAACGACTTTGGAATCATCTCGCTGAATAAAAAGACTATCACTGTGGTTATCACGGTACACAGAACAGAGACCTTGGAATCGTTGATGTTCCAGATTCCTGCGACAAAGGCAGTAGCAATTGATGCAGCCGCGATATGTGTGATATTATTTCCGATAAGCAGTGTGGTGATGGCTTTTTCAAAATTATTGGCTATGTAAAGTGCTCTTTTTGCCTTTACATCACCGTCCTCTGCGCGCGTTTTAAGCCTGATTTTGTTGAGCGCAGTGAATGAACTCTCACACCCGGCAAAATACGCACCAAAGATCACCATGACAATAAAAACGGTTAATTGTAACCAACTACCGTCGTCCATTAAACGAATCAGCTCCTTTTTTGAAAGTATTGATTTAATCATTATATACGAATATAGCAAATTTGTCAAGTCTTACGGCAAATCTTTTTATATAACTTGACTATTTACAGGAATTTGATTGACTTGAAGTATCAAACGTGATATAATTATTATGGATTAAAATTAGCAGAGGTGTGCTTTGGTTATATTGGGTATTGACCCCGGATTGGCTATCGTCGGATGGGGAGTAATTGATTATGGCAAAAACCGTTTCAGAACAATAGATTACGGCTCCTTACAGACTCCGGCTGGCGAAGCGACGGAAACACGGCTGGTGAATATTTACAGCGGTATGCAGGAGCTGATAAAACGGTACAAGCCGTCCTGCATGGCGGTAGAGGAGCTGTTTTTCAATACAAATATTACCACGGGTATTCGGGTAAGCCAGGCGCGCGGCGTTATACTGCTGGCAGCGGCACAGGCGGGTATTGAAATTGCCGAATACACGCCGCTTCAGGTAAAGCAGGCTGTGGTGGGCTACGGACGTGCGGATAAGCACCAGATAATAACTATGGTGACCCGGTTGCTCG
Organism: uncultured Eubacteriales bacterium; assembly: GCA_900547565.1. Taxonomy (GTDB): domain Bacteria; phylum Bacillota; class Clostridia; order Oscillospirales; family CAG-272; genus UMGS1002. Next base: position 10,598 of record URHI01000056.1, read on the forward strand.
GGCTACGTGAGCCGCCCAAGCCTGATGATACTGCCGATGCTCTTGCAATTGCCATATGCCATGCCCACTGCGGCGGCTCGCGCATAGCGCAGTATTACAATCAGAAGCTGTGAGCTGAAAGGACAGATATCATCATGTGGATTGCAGATAAATGGAAGGATTATGAATTGACCGATGCCTCGGACGGCGAGCGGCTTGAGCGGTGGGGAAAATATGTTCTGATACGCCCCGACCCCCAGATAATCTGGACAAATGATCGCAAAGTGTCGGACTGGAATCGTGCAGACGGTGTATACCGGCGTTCCTCGGGCGGAGGAGGCGCGTGGGTCAAAAACAGATTGCCGGAGGAATGGACGATTAAGTACGGGGACCGTCTGACGTTCCTGCTAAAGCCTATGGGCTTCAAGCACACGGGACTGTTTCCCGAACAGGCGGCCAACTGGGAATGGTTCGGACCGCTTATACGCGAGGCAGGTCGCCCGGTAAAGCTGCTCAATCTGTTTGCTTATACCGGAGGCGCTACAGTTGCGGCGGCTGCGGCGGGCGCGGCGGTCTGCCATGTGGACGCAGCAAAAGGAATGGTGGCACAAGCCCGGCATAACGCCGCGCTGAGCGGGCTCCAAGACGCGCCGATACGCTATATCGTTGATGACTGCATAAAATTTACCGAGCGCGAGATACGTTGCGGCAATAAATATGATGCAATTATTATGGATCCGCCGTCCTATGGGCGCGGGCCGTCAGGTGAGATCTGGAAAATTGAGGACAACATAGACCGACTGGTGACGCTGTGCGCACAGCTGCTCAGTGACAGGCCGCTGTTCTTTCTGATCAACAGCTATACTACCGGGCTGTCGCCTCTTACTATGAAATATATACTTGATATGCGCATCACCTCCCGTCACGGCGGCGTTTGCCGTGCGGAGGAGCTGGCGCTTCCCGTTAAGTGTACCGGAGGAGCATTGCCTTGCGGCGCTTCCGCCCGCTGGCAGGCGTGATCAAAATCAGCGTTAAGGAAACCTAATTTAGATGAATGAATTTATTAAAGCCGTCGGCGTAAAGTGCCTGTATAAGGATGACAGCGGGCAGGATGCCGTGGCACTGGAAAATATTAATCTGGAAATAAACCGCGGCGAGTATATCGCAATAATCGGGCGCAACGGCTCCGGCAAGTCGACGCTTGCCAAGCTGTTCAATATGATACTTGATCCGGCTGAGGGAATTATTACCGTCGACGGAGTTGATATAACGTCGCCTGAGCTTGACGAGGCAGCGATGCTTGATGTACGCCGCAAGATCGGAATGGTGTTTCAGAATCCCGATAACCAACTGGTAGCAACTATTGTCGAGGAGGACATAGCTTTCGGGCCTGAGAACCTCGGAGTTCCGAGTGCAGAGCTTCGCCGGCGTGTGGATGAGGCGTTAGCGACGGTCGGCATGACAGAATATGCGCATCACGAGCCGCACCGACTGTCAGGGGGGCAAAAACAGCGTGTCGCCATTGCCGGAGTCCTGGCTATGCAGCCGGACTGCATAATACTGGATGAGTCTACTGCCATGCTTGACCCGCGCGGCCGCGCGGAGGTAATGGATACGGTGGAGCGGCTCAACCGCGAGAACGGTATGACTGTTATAATGATAA
>URHI01000057.1 GCA_900547565.1 uncultured Eubacteriales bacterium
TGCTGCTATATCTGCTGCTCTCACTTCTTGAGGACAGCGGATATCTTGCCCGGGCAGCATATCTGGCCGACCCGTTGACCCGCCCGTTTGGGCTAAGCGGTCACACGTTTATCTCGGTACTGCTGGCGTTCGGCTGTACCGTTCCGGCTATCGCCGCGACACGTACACTCCGGCATACTGGCGAGCGCCATCGCTGCGCCATGCTGTTGCCGCTTATTCCCTGCTCCGCCCGACTCCCAATGTACATAGTGCTGTCGGGAGTGGTTATGTCCGGAGGACACTGGCTTTTTATACTCTGTCTGTATCTGCTGGCCTGCGCAGTGTTTTTAGCGCTGTCAGCACTGCTGAGGCGCGGAAAGCGACCGCCGCCGTTTATTGTAGAACTGCCGCGTTACCGCGGGCCGCGGCCGGCCGTAGTGATATCCGGCGCGGCGCGACAATGCGGCGATTTCATTCGCCGCGCGGCCGGAACAATATTTCTCGCATCAGGCGTGGTATGGGTGCTGTCCAGTCTCACACCATCGTTCAGGCTGACCGATGACCCTGACCTCAGCCTGCTGGCCTGTATTTCAGGGGTGATAACGCCTCTGCTTCATCCTCTCGGAATACGCGACTGGAGACTTACTGCAGCTCTTTTGTCGGGCATATGCGCCAAGGAGGGCAGCGTTGCCACACTCGGAGTACTGACGGCGGCGGGACACTCCGAGTTGTCCGCACGGCTGGCAGTTATTATGACTCCCCCCTCTGCGCTGGCGTTGGGCGTTTTTTATTCAATGTCCCTGCCCTGCGTGGCCACAATTGCCGCCATGCGGCGTGAGGTCGGAATAAAACGGACTACCGTCGGGCTTTTAATCATGCTTACGGCAGCTTATATCTGCGCCGTGGCAGTAAGGCTTATAACCGACTTCATAAATTAATAAAAAAATCAAAAACTTTCGGCTTATCTATTGACAACCTGCCGTTCCGGTATTATAATATGCATATCATTTGAACAAATGTTCAAATGTTCATATGTTCAAATAATCCCTACAGGAGTCTGTCATAATGCAAAGCTTACCGGAAAAACAGCATCATATGTGTGATGAAACGCTTGTCCACGAAAACATTGCCGAACTAATACGTTCACAGCTCCCCGAAGATGTGATTTTCGCAAAAACCGCCGTGTTCTTCAAAGCGCTGTGCGACGAGACCCGCCTAAAGCTGATATGGGCGCTTGACCAGTCCGAAATGTGTGTCTGCGACCTGGCCGACGCGCTGGGAATGAGTCCGTCAGCGATATCTCATCAACTGTCAACGCTTAAAATTGCCAATCTCGTAACCTCGCGCCGTCAGGGCAAAGAGGTGTTCTACTCGCTGGCTGACGATCACGTGCGCAGCATGCTGGAAGCCGGAATTGAGCACACGCAGGAATAAATGTTAAAAATGTGAGGACATATAACCATGGAAAAAGAGCACAAAATCAAACTGATACGTATTTTCAGCTCAGTGTTGCTGCTTGCAGCGGCAATTGTAGCCGAACACATTTTCATGCCTGACCGTATGTTGCTAAGACTGATGATGTACCTGCCCGCCTATCTTGTCGCCGGCTACGACGTGCTGATCGAGGCTGTGGAAGGAATATTCCACGGCGAAGTTTTCGGCGAGGAATTTCTCATGTGCATTGCCACCGTCGGCGCTCTTGTAATTGGCTTTCTTCCGGGGGCTGATCCGGAATTTATGGAAGCAGTGCTGGTAATGATGCTGTTCCAGATCGGTGAGTTGTTCGAGGATATAGCCGAGGACAAAAGCCGTCGTGCAATCTCCGGCCTTATGGACATACGCCCTGATTTTGCCAACGTCGAGCGTGACGGCGAAATTGTACGCGTTATGCCCGATGAAGTTGCCGTGGGCGATATTATCGTCGTACTTCCCGGCGAGCGTATACCTATGGATGGTATAATTATTGAAGGGCAATCGGCACTCGACACCGTTGCACTGACGGGCGAAAGCCAGCCCCGAGATGTCGATGAAGAGGACGGCGTGTTTTCGGGCTGTGTAAACCTGTCCGGCGTGCTCCGCATACGTGTGACCAAGCTGTTCGGAGAATCAACGGCCACCAAAATTCTTGAATTGGTTGAAAATGCCGGCGAGCGCAAGTCAAAAAGCGAAAGCTTCATCACCAAATTCGCGCGCTACTACACGCCGACAGTGGTTATCGCTGCCCTGCTCATCTCATTTGTACCGCCGCTGTTTTCCGGAGATTTCAGCGGGCAGTTTGCAATTTGGCTGGCTCGTGCACTGACATTTTTGGTCGTTTCCTGCCCGTGTGCGTTGGTCATATCGGTACCGCTGACATTCTTCGGCGGCATCGGCGGCGCGTCGCGCCGCGGCATACTCATCAAGGGCGGCAACTATTTGGAAGCGCTTGCTAAGATCGGAACCGTGGTATTTGACAAGACCGGCACACTGACGCAAGGTGTGTTTGCTGTCAGCGCCGTCCACCCCAACGACATAGCACCGGAACAGCTGTTGCATCTGGCCGCGCATGTGGAGCGTTTTTCAACACATCCCATAGCGCTGTCATTGCGCCAGGCATACGGTCACGAAACAGACGACTGTCAGGTGTCCGATGTAACCGAAATTGCCGGTCAGGGCGTGACAGCCAAAGTCAACGGTCTTCAGGTCAGCGTAGGAAATCAGCGGCTTATGGAAAGTCTGGGCGCCGAATGGAAGCCCTGTCATCATGTAGGGACAATAATTCACGTTGCCATTGACGGCAAATATGCCGGACACATCGTTATCTCCGATGTAGTAAAGCCGGATTCTGCCCAAGCGGTTCACGATCTTGAGGCCGCCGGGGTAAGCCATATTGTCATGCTGACCGGCGACCGCCGCGAGGTAGCCGAAAAAATTGCCAATGACCTCTCGATCAAGAAATATCACGCCGAGCTGCTTCCGGCCGACAAGGTCGATAAGGTTGAAAGCCTGCTTGCCGCGAAAAATAAAAACGAATTGCTCGCCTTTGTCGGTGACGGGATAAACGATGCCCCGGTGCTTGCACGTGCTGACGTCGGTATTGCCATGGGGGCCATGGGGTCAGACGCGGCGGTAGAGGCCGCCGACGTAGTGATCATGGACGACAAGCCCTCTCGCCTTGTTGACGCGATACGTATTGCACGTCAAACACTGTCCATTGCACGGCAAAACATAGTGTTTGCGCTGACTGTCAAGCTGGCCGTACTGATACTTGCCGCACTTGGCCTAGCCCCCATGTGGCTTGCAGTATTTGCGGATGTGGGCGTGACCGTAATTGCAGTGCTCAATGCTATGAGAACGCTGAAATAACCTCGCGTAACCCACACACTGACTGAAGGAAGGTTTAAAGAGCAAAACAAGCATTTCAGCTTCATCAAGATTGATTACATGCAAAAGGCGATACCCGTTTGGGTACCGCCTTTGCTTATGGTAGTCATAGATTTTTCGGGGCTTTTATTATTTTGAGCAAAAATAAACAGATGATAGGGAGATTATTCTATCGATTTGTCATTCAACCTGCAATATCGGGTCCCGTACTTTCAATATAAATACGGATTGATTTGATTGATTCAATATTTGATATAGCCTTCAACACTTCAAGATTGATATTTTCATACTTTACATACATCCAAGCAAGTGCACTTGTTTTGTATTTTCGAGTAATATGAAGCGACTCATAATTCATATCCCTAAATATGTCTTGTGACAAATCCTCGCTACTTGTAATCCAAATAATAATTCTGTCCGTATCAAACTGTCCCGCTTCGATTAAAGCATTGATTTTATCAATCAACTCTGCATCGCTCTTTGCAAATTCCAAGTAATGATCGAATGTTTCACATTTGATCTTTTCAAGTGCGAATCCCGTAACATTGTTTTCAAAAGTGGGTATATCACCTTCTTCATGCTCATAATTTCTACGTTTGGCAAGACTTAATCGGTAACTTCCTTTATCCGCAATTTCAAGAGTAGCAAGTTTTTCTTTTTGGATAAAGACAAACAATTTATTGTTTTTTACGGCAGTACATACTCCCAAATTTGAAAAGATTTCCTCTATATCATCGACATAACTGTTATGATAGGCCTTGTAAGATTTGTCATACAATATTTCTAATTGTTCGGCTTCTGCAATAGCATTTGATAAATCAACCTCGGCTTGAGATTGATAGAACTCACCATCGACTATATATTTAGACAAAAATTCTTTCCCGTAATATTCGAGCCGTTCATCATACAATGATTTCGCCCATTTTTCACCTTCGGGGGTTCCTAATGTATATACCAAATCTCCATATTTCAATACGTGACCGTCTTTAACGAGCTGTCCGAGCTTTTCAATCAATATATATTTTCCTTCTTTCTCACTAAGTATTTCCGCAACGCTTTTACCGTTATAAACAAAGCCATCCCAAAAAATTTTTGATATATGCAAGGCAAAATATTGTTCCGGGGCTGCATTTTCTAATTCTCGATAAAGAATATAAGAATCAACACACCATTCCTCCCATAACGGAATTTCAACACCATTTGATACCTCATCTCCAGTGCCGGTATCCCAAATAATATTGTCAATATCTGTCGGAAGTTGAACAGCATCACCATTGGTAAAAAGCATAGGTACACCAATTATTGTACCGACGATGAGAGCAAAACAAGCCGCAAGCGAAGCCCATTTTACCCCTGTCCTGTTTGCACTTTTCTTCTGCGGTACATCGGGTGCCGCCCGCATTATCGGGAATACACTCGGATAATTCATCAAGTACAAGCGATACTTGACCACCTCGCTTCTGCGTGTGTTGTGCTTCATAGCGATTTAACGCGAGCTGCCGGCTGATCGTTCCTATATATGGCTTTAACGGGTCGGAACGCCTTGGGGGTATAGTATTCCATATTTTCAGATATGTATCGTTTACAACTTCTCTTGCGTCCTCGTCGCTCGAAAGAATTTGATATGCGATATAATGGCAATACCTCCCGTATTTCTTTTCGGTTTCGGATATTGCAGATTCGGAGCGCGCCCAATACAAATCTACTATCTGATTATCTTCCATGTTTCACACTCCTTTCAAGTGGTTTTGAAGGCCTTTCACTCTAATAAACAAAAAAATAGGCATCTACACCACTCAGAAATGAAAATTTTTACAAGAAATTTTTCACTTCATTATTATATCATACATTTAGTGGATATACTTCACTTTGTATTTATGCCGACCTAATAAGGTATTATTACCTTTTTCACCCAAGCTATTGACAAAAAATCAAAAACCGCATGTGCCGCACATATGTGCGGCACATGCGGTTTATGGTTCCCCACCTGGCCGTGTCACCAAGCATTTTGAAACCCTGCTCTAAGCAAGGCGGCGTCCTATCCTCTGCTTTACTGCTCCCAACATCCCGCAAGCCCTGCCGAGACAAGTCAATCGGGGAGGCGCGGGGAGGTCTGCAAACCACGTCGGCAATTTTTTTCGGACTCCTTTTTCATGTTGTGGGTCTTAACACCCGGCGATCACGCACCACGCAGGATAGCTATCACTTTTTATCGTCCTCAGTGGCGTCGTAGTCGATCTCCTCGGAAAACAGATTGTCAAAATAGTCCGCCACATCATCAAATTCATCGTCATCATCAATTGAAACCCACTCGGCCTCACCGTCTTCGCCTATGACTTCCTTTAAAATTGTGTACTCGCAGAAGCCGTCGTCATCGGCATCGCCATCGGCAGGGGCAAAAGCGTAATACACAGTGCCATTCAGCTCGCAGTGACCGATCATTTCAAACTGATACTCATTTCCATCCTCGTCGGTCAATGTATAGAATTCTTCACCAAGCTCCATTATTGTATCCAAGCCTTTCTCAGGTGTTTTGTTTTTCCAATATTATTGTACCCTAATATTACTACAAAGTCAATACGAAATTGCAACTAAATTGTAAAGAATTTATTGCCATTTTGCCTTACAGGTCAAGAATGTCGGATAGTATCGAATTACTTACCAGCATTCCCTGGCGCGTCAGCGCAAAGTCGCGCGGATCACACCGGACAAACCCGCAGCGCACGTATTTTTCAATACGCGGCCCATATTTATCGGCAGCCGAAGCACCGAAATGCGCGGCATAATCAGCATAACGTACTCCGTCAGTCAGCCGCAATGCCAGCATGACGTACTCGGTTTCACGGCCTGCCGCTGTCAGTTCAATGCGCTCTGCCGGATCGTCACATATCATATACCGCCCCATATCACGCGGCGCAGTAAACCGCACGCCCTCAAAGCACGAGCTGGCCGCGACTCCGAAGCCTATATAGTCTGCGCAGTGCCAGTATTTAAGATTATGCCGCGACTCATATCCCGGACGCGCAAAATTGCTGATCTCATACTGTCGTAAACCGGCGTCTTCAAGCATACTGCAAACATCAAGGTACATGTCCGCAACATCGTCCTCACCGGGCAAAACCAGTCTGCTGCCCATTTTCCCGAACGGAGTTCCCGGCTCAACCTTAAGCCCGTAAGTTGAAATGTGTTCCGGACACATTTCCAGCACGCCTGAAATTGTTGTCTCAAAGCTGTGAAGCGTCTGCCCCGGTATACCGTACATCAGATCAATGCTTAGGTTATTAAATCCGGCACGCCGCGCCGCCACAACTGTTTCACCGACCGTCGACGCATTGTGTATCCGTCCCAATGCCGCAAGCTCTGCGTTATCAAGGCTCTGTGCCCCGATGCTCAGTCGGTTGACTCCCGCCGCACCAATCGTCCGAAGTGCTGTCTCGTCCACTGTAGCTGGATTGCACTCCAGCGTTATCTCGGCATCCGTCGCAATGCTGACAGCCCCGGCAAGCGTGCCGAGTATACTGCTCAGCTGCCGTGCCGACAGTAGCGACGGAGTTCCGCCGCCGAAATACACCGTATCGGCAGTATAACCGAGCATACGGTCATGCCATGTTATTATCTGACAGCACAAGCGTTCTGTGTATTGCTGTATCTCGCCGTCAGCCGGTGGGTGCGAGCAAAAGTCGCAATAGCGGCATTTTGCGGCACAGAACGGTATATGGATATAAACTCCAAGTGGTTTCATATGTTAGTCGCGGCTCAATCGTCGTCGGACAGCTTGAGCACTGCCATAAACGCCTCAGGCGACACCTGAACAGACCCCAACTGACGCATTTTCTTTTTTCCTTCCTTCTGCTTCTCAAGCAGCTTTTTCTTTCGCGTAATATCGCCGCCATAGCACTTGGCAAGCACATCCTTGCGCATGGCCTTAACGGTTTCACGCGCGATAATCCGGCCGCCGATTGCCGCCTGTATAGGTATCTCGAACAGTTGGCGCGGTATATTGTCCTTGAGCTTTTCGGCTATGCGACGTGCGCGAGGGTAGGCCTTGTCCTCGTGTACGATAAACGACAACGCGTCAACCTGTTCGCCGTTGAGCAGAAAATCCAGCTTGACCAGCTTGCTGGGTTCATAGCCCTTAAGCTCATAATCCAGCGACGCATAGCCACGCGAACGGCTTTTGAGCACATCGAAAAAGTCATATATGATCTCATTGAGCGGTAACTCATAGTGCAGCTCGACCCGGATAGTGTCCAGGTATTTCATATCGACAAACACGCCGCGGCGATCCTGACATAAATCCATAAGTCCGCCAACATATTCGGCCGGCGTGATTATACTTGACTTAACAACCGGCTCATACGCCTGCTCGATCTCGTCTGCCGACGGAAAATTCGTCGGATTGTCTATACGCACGATCTCCCCGCCCCTTTTTCGCACCTCATAAATAACGCTGGGGGCCGTTGTTATGAGATCAAGATTGAATTCGCGTTCAAGCCTTTCCTCGATAATCTCCATGTGCAGAAGTCCGAGAAATCCGCACCGAAAGCCAAATCCGAGCGCTATTGACGTTTCCGGTTCAAATACCAGTGCCGCATCGTTAAGCTCCAGCTTTTCAAGCGCGTCGCGCAAATCTCCGTAACGCGCACCGTCCGCGGGATATATACCGGCATACACCATGGGCTGTACCGCCTTGAAGCCCGGCAAAGGCGTCTGCGCAGGGTCTTCGGCCAGAGTCACCGTGTCACCCACACGTGTGTCGCCAACACTCTTGATTGATGCGGTGATATATCCGACATCACCGGCCATGAGGCAATCGCCTTTTTTAAGTCCGAACGCCTCCATTGTTCCTACATCAACCACGTCAAACTCCTTGCCGTTGGACATCATACGTATGCGCTGACCTGCCCGCAGGCAACCGTCCATTACGCGAACGTATACCACGACTCCCAGATAGCTGTCATAATACGAGTCGAATATAAGGCAGCGCAGCGGTGCATTTTCATCGCCGACCGGTGCCGGAATGTCGGTGATTATGTGTTCAAGCACCTGCTCGATGTTTAGTCCTACCTTAGCGGACACCGCAGGGCAATCCTCAGCGGGAATCCCGATAATATCCTCTACCTCCTTGCGCACTCCGTCAACATCGGCCGACGGCAGATCAATTTTGTTTATCACCGGCAGTATTTCAAGCCCGGCATCAACTGCCAGATAGGCGTTTGCCAATGTCTGCGCCTCGATACCCTGTGTGGCATCCACTACCAGCAGAGCACCCTCGCAGGCATTGAGCGAGCGCGACACCTCGTAATTAAAGTCAACGTGCCCGGGCGTATCGATCAAATTAAGCTCGTAAACCTCACCATCCGGCGCGGCATAATTGAGCTTTACGGCACGCGCTTTTATGGTAATTCCGCGCTCACGTTCGATATCCATGTTGTCAAGTATCTGATCCTCCATGTCGCGTTTGGCCACAGCCGATGTTTTTTCAAGCAAGCGGTCGGCAAGTGTAGATTTGCCGTGATCTATATGCGCGATTATCGAAAAATTGCGGATATGCTGTTGTCTTGGTGTCCTGTCCATTTGACCTCCTACGGCGGACGTACCGCCTACTTTATTTCCACCTATAATTATATAACAAAATTCCCGTTCGCACAACAGTTTTTTAGTGCTGCGCGAAAATTTTTATAAGTCGAAAACGGGGGGCGTCATCTGCCCGCCCCCCAAGCACGGTTTAATCAGCCGTTGCAGCAGCAACAACTGAGCACCAGCAGTGCGATTATGATAAGCCAAATAACGTTGTTATCAAAGAGATTGCATAAGCAGTTGTTCATGGTGTAACCTCCCTTCCAGATCTCGTTAAGCAGACCTGCGTGTCTGTGAGCCGGAGTGTTCCGTTGCTCATTATCATTTTATGCGGGATGGAGTGGTTTGTGCATGAATTTTGGCTTTGTCTGTCGTAAAAAATCGTCCGGCACTTGATTATGAAGGCCGGAGATGATATAATTACAGTAATAAATCATTCAGAGGTGACTCATGAAAAACTCTCAGCTTGCTGACCTTCTTCGTCCGCAGGACTTTGCCGACCTTGTCGGACAGCCGCATCTTTTCGGGGAGCGTGGCGTCATTCGCCGCATGGTTGAAGGTGGCCGCGTTACAAATATGATATTTTTCGGTCCTCCCGGAACCGGAAAGACCACGGCGGCGTCTATCATCGCGCGCAAAACGGAAATGTCGTTCTACCGTCTCAATGCAACCACGGCCTCATTGTCCGATGTCAAGGACATTCTAAATCAGACCAACAACCTGTTCGGCGCGGGCGGGATACTGCTGTACCTCGACGAAATACAATATTTTAACCGCAAACAGCAGCAGTCACTTCTTGAATATATTGAAGACGGACGCGTTACGCTCATCGCCTCAACAACTGAAAATCCGCATTTTTACGTTTATAATGCTATAATTTCGCGCTCGAGCCTGTTTGAGTTCAAGCCCGTGTCGCCAGAGGACATTGCGCGGGCGCTCGAGCGAGCGCTGAGGTGTATGAATGAGTCCTCCGGACTCAGCAAAACGGCCGATCATGAGCTTTTATGCTACATCGGTCGCATGGCGAGCGGCGATGTACGCCGCTCCATCAATCTGCTTGAAAATGCATTTTACGCCGCGGACAATGTTATAACGCGCGAGACAATTGACGGTTTTTGCTCGGGCGTCGGCAATTTCAACGACGATACGCATTTTGATCTTCTGTCGGCGCTGCAAAAGTCAATCCGCGGCTCCGACCCTGACGCGGCAGTGTTTTATGTTGTAAAGCTGTTGGAGCTTGGTGAGCTGTTGTCGGTTTGCCGTCGACTGCAGGTCATTGCAAGCGAGGACATAGGACTTGCATATCCCATGGCAGCGTCAATAACCTACGCCTGCTGTATGTCGGCACGTGAGCTTGGAATGCCCGAGGCTCAGATACCGCTTTCAAACGCAACAATAATGCTTGCAACAGCTCCAAAATCAAACTCTGCCTACAGTGCAGCGGCGGCGGCTCACGAGGACATTCAGCGCGGGCTGGGGATCAAGATACCGGTACATCTGCAAAGCCCGCTGTTCAAGGGCTACAAATATCCGCATGACTATCCAGGACATTATGTCAGACAGCAATATCTGCCAGACGATCTTATCGGCCGGAAATATTATATCCCGGGAGAAAACAAAACCGAGACTGCGGCGGCCGAGTATGCCAAGCGGATAAAGGGTGAATAACCGATAAAGGCTATCCGCTCTGTGTGAAAACGCAGCATGGCTACCATAACTTTCCGGATTATAATATAAATTTTTCCGGCACCGGATTTATATCCGGTGCCGGATTCAGGTTAGCGCCGCGGATAATGCGGCAGTTGATGCAGTTCAAGCCCAGCTCATTGTGGTGGGCTTTTCTTCAAATATTGTTACACCGCGAAGGAAAGCAATGGCCTTGCTCAGGCCCTCGTCTATAGTCATTACGCTGTCCTCATGCTCGATCGATAGCACCTTGTCATAGCCGCAGAGCCGCAGGTTGCTGATGAGATCGCGCCAATAGGTTTCACCGTTTCCATATCCGACCGTGCGGAAGACCCACGCACGGTGAATTTCGTCGCTGTAATGCTTGGTATCAAGTACACCGTTTTTGGCCGTGTTATAGGTGTCGATTTTGGTATCCTTGGCATGAACGTGATAGATCATTCCGGCCAGCTCGCGTATAGCCGCCACAGGATCCATGCCCTGCCAGATCAGGTGCGACGGATCAAGGTTGGCTCCGATAACATCTCCGACAGCTGCACGCAGACGCTTGAGCGTTTCTGGATTATAAACGCAGAAGCCGGGGTGCATCTCAAATGCAATGTGCGTCCCCTTGTGAGCAAGCGCGAACGCCGCCATATCCTTCCAGTAGGGGATGAGCACCTCATTCCACTGCCAGTCAAGTATCTTGAGATAGTCATCCGGCCAGGGGCAGGTTACCCAGTTGGGGTATTTTGAGTTTTCGGAATCACCCGGGCAACCGGAAAAACCGATTATGGTATCAACACCGAGCCGCTCAGCCAGCAGAATTGCATTGACAAAATCGTCATGATACGCCTTAGCCGTAGCTTTATCCGGGTGAACGGGATTGCCGTGGCAGGCCAATGCACATATTTCCACGTCATATTTTTCAAATGTATTGACAAACTCTCTGTATTTTGCATCGTCGGCCAACAGCTCCGCCGGATTACAATGAGCCTTACCGGGGTATCCTCCGGCACCGATTTCAACAGTATGTATACCTTTATCGGTAAGTATCCTGAGTGCTTCTTCCAGTGACTTATCTCCATAGAGATTTGCAAGAACGCTGAGTTTCATCTACAACTTCCTTTCTGACGCCGGAGCATGCCCGGCAACGTGTGGCAAGCTGAATTTGACGGCTACACCGTCTCTTACCACACTTTTTTGAAAAAATGTATTTTTTCTTACTTTATATGATACATCTTTTCGAATTATTTTTCAAGTTATTTTTTTCTCCTACCGAATTTATCGTCCGCTTGCACAAATACTTCTGCCCTATCTTGGGCACAACGCACAAGTATCAATTGACAGTAAAAAATCCCCAGCCGGGCATATGCCCGGCTG
>URHI01000058.1 GCA_900547565.1 uncultured Eubacteriales bacterium
TCTCCACCCCATGCAAAGCAGAGGATGAGCAGGATGAAGTAGATGGCATCATAGCCGTACATATCCATCGGCAGGCAGCGCTTGAGGTGGATGAGAGAGTAAAAGCAGAACAGAATCACACCGCTGAAGTAGATAAAGCCGCTCAGCTTGCCAAAATCCAGCGTTTTATCATGGGTGATGAGCACCACTAAATGTTGTATTTTCGGCATTTTTCGCGTTATATGAGTGCAAATCACATCACAAAAGCCACACCGGTCGTAAATCGGTGTGGCGAATTAGTTATTTAAGGCATCTGATCAGAGGTACGGCGTACTGTAGGATGATCAATATCAGACACGTCAAGTGTAGCCTGCCCGGCACCTGACACCGACTCATCTGCCAACATTCGGGCAACCATGCTCAGCTTTGCATCAAGATCAAAGGTGTCTCCGAGACGGACGGTAAAACGGTCATCATAAAGCAAACAGACAGAATATCGGTCCGACAAGTCAACAGAATCCAGCTTGTCCGAAAGCTCCGATGCCAACAGCGTTTTCAGCGTATCACTTACAAACTTACCGTCCTCAAAATAAATAACCTTCTGTCCGGTTATGGCGCATTTCACATGCGGAAGCGTCAATGGCATAACGTCCTGAGTTACATCGCCGATCCCCAGCACCCGAAAATCTTCGGACAACAGATATTGCTCTCCGGCTATATTCGCGGCATATCTCGGAGTTTGGCAATATAGCGTAATACATACCTCTCCGCCTAACCGCTTACGTATCTGTACATGGCTGACAAACGGCAATCTGCGAAGTATATCATCCTCCGAGCCGGCAATGTCAAGATCTTTTTTGTACATTCCGACAAAAATGCCTGCCGCATCGACAACCTGCTGCTCCGAATAGGGACAATTGATATATTCGTCTATGATTTTTATACTTTTCACGCGCGCCAGCGAGCCGGATATAGCGCTTATAGCCCACACAAACAGTATTATTACGATGGCCGCCAATATGGTAAGCATCACGCGGCTTGCGTGGCTATGTTCACTGCTCGATCTATGTCTGTCTGTATTCATCACTTTGCTGCATTACGCTCGCGCACGAGTTTTTTCAGCTCTTCATATATACAGCGGTTGGCATCACGGTCGGCAAACGCCGCTATGTTGCATGCCAGAGCAGCCCGGCGATCCCCATCATCAAGCAGTGCCGCAACTTCCCGAGTGTAGCGTTGTTCGTCGTTAAGCTCGCTGTCGCGTATCACAATAGCAGCATTCGCGTCTCCGAGCATCCTGGCATTTTTGTACTGGTGATCATCCGCAACATTCGGGGACGGTATAAGTATGCAAGCCTTTTTCATAAGCGAAAGCTCGGATATAGTCATGGCGCCCGCACGGGAAATAACTATATCCGCCGCCGCCATCCACAAATGCATATCATGCAGATAATCACATAACATTATGTTGCCCGCCCCGGACAGTCCTGCCGCATCGTATTCAGCCTTCATCTGATCGTAGAAGCGCACTCCTGATGCATGAACATACAGCATATCCGGGTGCTTCGCGGCGTACTGCTTCATAAAGCGCAGTCCGTTTTTGTTGAGTGTTGCGGCTCCGAGACTACCTCCTAAGCATATCACTATATGCTTGAATCTGTTGATTCCAAGCTTATCTTTAGCTTGCTGTGATGTCACTGCTCCGAACCCGCCGCGCAGCGGATTTCCGACACGTATGATCTTTTCATCAGGAGCAGTCAGATCCCGACGTGTCTGCTCAAAGTTTATCAGTATGCGGTCTACCCTGTTCTGCAGCTTGCGAACAGCCAACCCCGGCAATGCGTTTGATTCATGCACTGCGGTAGGGATACCGAGACGCGCCGCAGCCTTGAGCGTCGGCCAACAGGCATAGCCCTGAACTCACGTATCAACCTTTCTGCCTTGCGCGGCGCCGTAAGTATATACCACGCCGTTTTTATGTTCTTGGGTGACAGTGACCGGGATATTCCCTGTATCTCTACAAATTCCAGCCGGTACCCCGCACGGGGCACAAGCTCGGTTTCTTTTCCGTGACGTGTCCCTACGAATATTATTTCCGAGTCCGGCTCGTTCTGCCGGATAGTGTCAGCTATGGCCAGTGCCGGATTGACATGTCCTCCGGTGCCACCACCGGTCATTATAACTCTCATTTATATGCCCGTGCCTTTCTATCTTTTTTGTATACTGTAGCGCGAGATCGACAGAATAATCCCCATCTCGAATATCTGCACTGCCAGCGACGTACCTCCAGAGCTGAAGAACGGCAGTGAAACGCCGGTATTCGGCATGGAATTGGTTACGACAGCGATGTTGAGTATTGTTTGCAGTGCCACCTTGAAGGTCAGTCCGTAGACCGCCAGCGAGCTGAAGCGGTCAGGCGCTTTAGCGGCAATACGGAAGCCGCGCCACACCAGAAGTCCGAACAGAGTCACAACCAGCAGAGCGCCGAAAAAGCCCAGTTCTTCACAGATTATCGTAAACACAAAATCGTTCTGCGGCTCCGAAACATAACCGAACTTCTGCATACTGTTTCCAAGTCCCTTGCCGAAAAGGCCGCCGGAGCCTATCGCATACAGCCCTTGCCAAGTCTGCCATGCTGAACCCAGCGGGTCAGCCTGCTCAAGAAACAGCCAGGTCGTGACGCGATCCTGAGCATAATCGGATACCAAAATAAGCAATACTCCGGCCAGCCCGATCGCTCCGATTATCAGAAATATGTACTTCAGTCGCGTTCCGCCCATGAACATGACCGATATGCCGATCATACCTATTATCATGAGCCCGGATATGTGTTTTTCAAGTGCGACCAGCATACATATAAAGCCGAATATCATGGCGGGATTCAGCACGCCGTAACGAAAGCTCACCCGCGTTATGTCACTTTTTATTTGCTGCTCATGCTTGCTCATATACAGTGCAAGCGTCAGCACTACCGCCATTTTGGCAACCTCGGACGGCTGAATTGTCATAAAGCCGAGGTCTATCCAGCGCTGGGCGCCCCCTCCCTCGCGTCCGATGACCAGCACCAGCAGAAGAAGTATAACCGAAACGCCGTATGAGCACACTCCGAAAAGCCGCCAGAACCACGGCCGAGCAAACAGTACAAAGGGCAAAGTTCCGAGTATGGCAATACCGGCAAACAATATGTATCTCCACAAAAAATAGGTGCTGTCACCGTATTTGTTCTGTGCGTATACAGCGCTTGCGCTGAACGACATAACGGCTCCGAAGCATAAAAGCGCAAGAACGATCAGAAAAAACCAGATATCAATGCCGCCGCGAACCATAACGCGCTCACCGACCTCCGGCTCATCGCTCGGGACGGCTGGCTTTGACAGACGTAATCTCCGCAGTCGCTCAATAAGCCGTCCGGCGGCATTTCGACTGCCGTTTTTATTCTTTTCAGACATCATATGCCGCCCTCCTCAGCCGAAAAAATCAGAACAGCCCCAACCAGGCTATCACGCAAAACACAAGCGTGGCAAGCGAAAAAACAGTCATTATTTTGACCTCGCTCCAGCCGCATTTTTCAAAGTGGTGGTGCACAGGCGCCATTTTGAACAGCCGTTTGCCGTGCGACAGCTTGAAATATCCGACCTGCAATATAACCGACAGTGTTTCTGCAACACATACAAATGCCGCGATGAGTATTATCAGCGGCTCATCGATCATAAACGCCATACCGACTATCATGCCGCCGAGAAACAGCGACCCGGTGTCACCCATGAACACGCGAGCGGGGTGAAAATTGTATACCAAAAATCCCAGTGTCCCGCCTACCAATGCAGCAGACGCCAGTGAAAGCGCTTCAAATCCGAGCCGGAAAGCTACTGCCGCAAAGAAGCAGCTGATCACAAAAACCACTCCGCTTGCCAGACCGTCAATACCGTCGGTCAGATTGACGCTGTTGACAATGCCAGTGATTATCAATATTGCCAGGGCGTAATATCCGTAGCCCAGCTGCAGTGAGACATCGGTAAACGGTATGTGCAGCATGGTATTGATGTGTCCGGTTGAAGACATTATATAAATATATGCTCCGGCCGCGATCAGCTGAAGTATAAATTTCTGGTATGCTTTAAGTCCCTCGTTTTTCTTTTTTACCAGCTTGCAGTAGTCATCCACAAAACCGATTATGCCGTTGAAAACTCCGAGACAAAGCGTCAGCGCCAGCGGAATAAGCTCGGCTGTATCTCCCGTAAAAGCAGTATACACCGCAACGCCGGCCAAAACTATCAGCATCGAAAGTATAAAGCAAATTCCGCCCATTGTAGGCGTACCCGACTTGCTCATATGCCAGCGGGGACCAATCTCAAGTATTCTCTGCCCCACCTTGTGACTCTTCAGTATCGGAATAAGTATGCGCTCAGCAAGCACTGTAACACCAAAGACCGCCGCCGCGACTGTTATGAATTCTATGAGCATTTTTGTATTCATTGATATTTGCCTCTCTGTTTTGTCAGACTCCACGGTATATTTCACGCAGGCTTTGAATAACACGTTCCGCCCTGATGGCGCGACTGGCTTTGACCAACAATACGTCACCCGGACGCAGCTCGCGGTAAAGCTCCCATGCAGTGGCGGCATAGGTGTTCTCGTCAAGATTAACGAATACCGACTGCTCCTCCATTCCGCACTCAAGCGCCTCTGACGCGATGTATTTTGCCAGTCCACCCAATGTGAACAGCAAGTCAACGCCGCGCTTTACAGTTTCACGCCCTATTTCGCGGTGGAATGCGACTGAATTGACTCCAAGCTCCCTCATGTCTCCCAGCACAGCAACAGTGCGTCCGCCCGGCGCTCGAAGCATCTCCAGCACCTCAAGCGCAGCCCTCATCGACTCCGGGCTGGCATTATAGCAATCCTCAATAACTGTAATATCGTCCAGTCTGTATATATTCTGCCGCAGCCCCATACCGGCATAGCTCCAAAGACCTGCGCGTATACCGTGACTGTTGACCCCGCATAAATCACCTACTGCTGCGGCAAACAGTGCCGCGTAAACATTATGTTTCCCAACAGCGGGAATTTTTATGTCACTTATAAATCCATGCGGGCAGCGAATGTCAAAATATCCGCAGTTATTTTTAAAGCTCAGTCCCACAGCCAGATAGTCGGCATGCGGATCATCAATACCGACAGTAACGGTACGGCCGCGTTCAAAGCAAACACCGGAAAGCATATCATCGTCGCCGTTGAGAACCAGCGTCCCGCCGTCGTGCAGTCCTTCGAGAATTTCCAGCTTGGCACGCCGTATATTTTCACGGGAACCGAGCGCCTCCATATGTGATGAACCTATTGTAGTGATAACGGCAATCTCGGGATGGACGCATTTTGACATGGCGCATATTTCACCAAATCCGCTCATAGCCATCTCAAGCACCGAGAGCTGTGTATCGGCGGGAGTCTCCATAACACTCAGCGGCATACCGATAGTACTGTTGAAATTGCCGCGCGTTTTGTGTACTCTGTATTTCTGCGCCAGCACAGCCGAGATATACTCTTTTGTTGTAGTCTTACCCACACTGCCGGTGACACCGATGCGGCGACATTCAACCCGCTCGCTGTATGCTGCGGCAAGCCTCATTAGCGCCGCCTCCGTGTTGCCGACAAGAATGGCACCCACACCGTCCGGAACCGCCTCACGGCGACTCACAAGAAAGCAGTTGCAACCAGTACTGACCGCGGTAGCAATATAATTGTGGCCGTCAGTGCGCTCACCCGGAAGAGCAACAAAAAGCATACCTGCGCAGGCCTCTCTCGAGTCAGTGCATATGCCCTCAATTGTCGCATTGCCGCGGCCTATAACCTCACCGCCAAGCATGGCAGCGGCTTCGGAAACTGTAAGCATTCCGGCGCCCAGCCTTATATTCATAACCGTTCCTCCATAGCCCGGGAGTCACCCCGATTGTTTGTCAGCCAAAACGCTTTTCCATTGCCTCGGCAACAATGCGCCTCTCGCAAAAGGGTGTTCGCCCTTCCCGGTTTATCTCGTAAGCCTCATGGCCTTTTCCAGCAAGAATTATTATATCCCCGGCCAACGCACCGCATACCGTAGTCATAATTGCTTCGCGGCGGTCGGGAATTACTTTGTAATTTGAACGTCCCACAACACCCGTCAGTATATCTTCTATGATAGCACCGGGATCCTCACTGCGGCTGTTATCAGAAGTTATCACCACACGGTCTGCTAGGCGCGGAGCGATCTCCCCCATGATAGGGCGTTTCCCGCGGTCCCGGTCGCCGCCACAGCCAAACAGCACAACTATATGCTGTCCACGGTGACAAAAGCCCCTGACTGTGGTAAGCAGATTTTCCAGCGCGTCCGGCGTATGGGCATAATCTATAAACACCGAAAAATCGGCACCGTGTCCAAGTCTGACACGTTCCAGGCGTCCGTCAATGCCGCTTACCGCTGCAATGGCTCCCGATATCACCGCCGGGCGCACACCAAGCTCCGCGGCGCAGGCTGCCGCCTCAAGCGTATTCATGACACTGAACCGTCCCGGTATCTGACTCTTGATCCGCATTACCGCCCGTGCCGCACACAGTGTGTAACTTATCCCCATCATGCCGCCGTCATCAATACCCGTCGCACGGTAATCCGCGCCGCGCCCCTCGGCAGAACAACTGATAATACGCCCGGCGCACGCGGCGGCAATTTCATTATAGTATCCCGAATCCATGTTTATAACCGCCAGCCGGCACGAGGCAAACAGCTTTTGCTTGGCCGAGAGATATGCCTCCATGCTTCCGTGGAAATCAAGATGCTCGGGGGTCAGATTGGTGAAAATGCCCGCCTCAAATCGAAGCGGCGCCAGCTTATCCAGCGCCAGCGCGTGTGAAGTTGCCTCAATGAAAACATACTCCACTCCGTCTTCCATCATACTCCCGAGCATTTCGTACAACTGTTCAGGGTCAGGCGTAGTCATATTTGCCAGCGCGTCACGGTTGCGCGCAGTCAGTTTTCTATCGCCCGACATACAACTGACCGTTCCGATAAGACCACAACGGTACAGTGCCGACTCAAATATTTTTTTAAGAACGCATGTCACCGAGGTCTTACCATTTGTCCCGGTAACAGCGATGAATTTCATTTTTTTGGAGGGGGAACCGTACCAAGCGTCGAGCAGGCAGGCAAGCGACTGTCGCGTTTTCGGTACGGTTATAACCCTTGCGGCGATATCGCCGTCAAGCCTCTGTGCGCCCTCCTCTGCAACAATCGCCGCGGCGCCCGCACATAGCGCCCGGCGGAGAAATGAATGTCCGTCGTAATGCGATCCCCTGATGCAGACAAACAGGCATCCCTCGCTTACCTGCCGGGAATCCGAGGTTACACAGCTTATCTCGACCGAGACCAGCTGTTCCGGGCAACTTATGCCCGCGTTCTGACACAATTCTCCGAGTTTCATGGCCGCCTCCCTGAAGTTTTTTGTTTTAACTTCCCGGTGGTCAGACGCATCACTCGTCCGTGTCCCCCATATGGCGGAAGGTCACTGTAACGACGCTTCCCTCCTCTGCAATTTCTCCGGCGGCCGGCGACTGTGATACCACAACTGCTCCCGTTCCACTGAGATAATTGCGTGTTCCTTCAATTTTTATGTTAAGCCCCGCATTGATGATCATGCTGTTGGCCGCCGCGGCGGTACGTCCGACCACGTTTGGCACCGTGATCGTCTTTTGCGGTTCATCTTTGGTTGTGTAAAGAATGATTTTACCGGTACTCTGCTCAAGCGTGGTACCAGCCTCCGGCGACTGCCGCAGGATGTAGGCACCATCGCCGCGAATATCGACACCGAGATCAAGGTTTTCAGCATACTTTCGTGCAAGTTCGGTACTCCAGTAGCATAGATTCGGAACACTTATCGCCATGTTTTTCAGTTCCTCATCGGTATAGACCGCCTCAACACCAAGATACGGAAGTATTTCTTCAAGTACACTGCCGACATACGGTGCCGCAACGGTACTTCCGTAAAGTGATCCGATGGTCGGTTCGTCAACTATTATTATCACTGCGTACTGCGGGTCATCGGCCGGTGCATAGGCTACGCATGAGCCGATACGTTTATTCTTGTCGTCACCTATCTTCTCGGAGGTGCCTGTCTTTGCCGCCACGCGGTATCCGGCAACATAAGCATTTTTAGCGCCGCCGTTGCCCGCCACGCCTTCCTCAAGTATTTCGGATATAGTACGGCATACCTCCTCGCTCACCACCTGACGCCTGACCACTGTCCCGTGTTCGTAAATCGTCTTGCCGCTGTCATCGGATATTCTCTCAACAACATAAGGCTCCACCAGATTGCCACCGTTGGCGACCGCCGCAATGGCTGTGATGTGCTGAATCGGTGATATTTTAAAGTTCTGACCGAAGGACGATACCGCAAGGTCAATCTCGTGGAAGCTGTCCTCCTGATAAAATATGCTGGCTCCCTCGCCAGGCAGATCTATTCCCGTACGTTCAAGATAGCCGTACTGTTTGACATAGTTGTAAAACCGTTGGGTACCGATACGGCCGCCCAGCATCATCATAACCGGGTTGCAGGACTGCTGTAGCCCGCCTGCAAGATCAAGGCTGCCGTGCCCGGTTGTCTTGTGACAGCGTATGATTCGCCCTGCGACAGTGTATGAACCTGCACAGAAAAAGCGCTCGGTCATATTTACCAGCTTTTCCTCAAGCGCCATCGAAACGGTGATGATCTTGAATGTCGAGCCGGGCATATATATTTCGGTAATAGCCTTATTTGACCATGTTTCAAGCAGCAGCTCCCTCTTGAGCGCGACGTATTCGTCACTGCCTTCTGCATAGCCCGAGGCGTTCAGCTTTTCAAGCGATTGAGTGTTCAGCGTCCATGGCGAATTGAGGTCAAATGACGGTGCAACGCCCATGGCGAGTATTGCTCCCGTTTTGACATTCATTACAATGCCGCACACGCGGTTCTGCGCGCCGGACTCGGTCAGTGTGGCCTGCAGCTGCTTTTCCAGAACCGACTGGACGTATGAATTAATAGTTGTTGTAACATTATACCCGTTCTGTGCCGGTACGTAGCTTTCATACTCATATGGCAGCTCGTTGCCGTTGGAATCGCGGGCAGTGATGTATTTACCGGAGGTCCCGGCAAGCTGTTCGTTATACTTGAGTTCGATGCCGTATAGTCCGTTTCCGTCACTGCTGGTAAATCCGATGACCTGCGCGGCCAGACTCCCCTGCGGATAGTAACGGGTACTTGTTGCCTCGACATATATCTGATCGTTGTACTTATTTTCTTCAATGAATCTTCGCACCTTCTCGGTCGTATCCTCG
Source organism: uncultured Eubacteriales bacterium (assembly GCA_900547565.1). Classification (GTDB taxonomy): domain Bacteria; phylum Bacillota; class Clostridia; order Oscillospirales; family CAG-272; genus UMGS1002. The sequence goes on from URHI01000058.1 coordinate 9,320, forward strand.
TCCACATTGCGAGCGACAGTACGGTCAAGATAGCGTGTGTATTCGGTATGTTTTATGACGTCTTCATAGCTGACTCCATAGTCCTTGCCCAATATATCGGACAGGCCCTCAGCAATTTTCTGCGCAGTAGTGCCCTTTTCAAGATCGTTATCGCTGTCAAATGCAGCTATACCCTTGGGCGATATAAAAATGCGGTATGTAGTTATGTTGGTGGCCAGCAAAACTCCGTTAGAGTCGGTAATGTTGCCTCGATCTGCATTTATGACCGACTCGGTGGTCAACTGATCCAGTACCTTACTTTGGTACCTGTCAAAATCCACCGTCTGTATCAGCAATATGCGCACCAAAAGTATCACCAGCAGCACTGCCACCAGAAGTCCGAGTATGGTGGAGCGGCGTATCGCTCCGGTAGATATAGAATTCGGTGCCAAAATTACCTCCTTGCCCCGCTGCCGTGGGACACATGCTCACTATTCCGTAATATCGGTGGCTGTATCCATATATATTCCGTCGGTGTGAGGATTATTCACCCAAAAATCCAAGCGCATCAAGCAGTGCCGTTATGGCAGTCTTTCCTGATGAATAACGGTATATCTCAACCTTGTCATCCTGTGCGCCGTCCAGCGCCAGAACAGATGCATGTTCGCGATCTATCATGCCAAGTCGCTCGCGGGCCTGCTGTTCTATGTATCGAAGGTCGGTTTTAAGTTCAAGCTGTTGGCTGAGCGCAAGCTCTGTTGACTTAAGCTCACCAAGGCGGTTCTCAGCTGCGTAAAGCTCCATCTTAGCTTTGGAGGATATTACAGCTCCTGCCACTATCAGCATAAGCGACATCGCAATCGCCAGCATGGCGGCAATTATTCCGAGCGGAAGGCGTTTGGGCTTGCTCTCCACCCTGCAGGCCTTGTCGTCAATCTCAAGCCATGAGGCAACGCGGGCTATAACGCTGTCAAGTACCGAGCTGTCGCGCAGGCGTGAACCGAGACTGGCATACTGCGGTATACGCGATCGGCTTCCGTCTGTACGCGAGGATGGGCTTGCGGCTGAGCCGGGGCATGACGGTCCAGCCTTATGTCCGCAAGCATCGGCATACTCCGGTGTTCCCATGTCTCTGTAAGTCTTTGCTGCCCCGGAATCACGCTTATCCGCATGATCTGCCGTTCTCGCTCTCGCCGCCTGCCGCTCCCGACGGCGCTTTTCATTGAGCTCCAGATAATATGTGTGTCGGCACAGATATGGAGTGCCGTTATTATTGTTACGTGTGCTGTCCATAAGTTGTGCCTCCCTGATTATATTTTTTGCGCCACTCTCAGCTTTGCGCTGCGCGAACGCGGGTTTTGCTCAAGCTCCTGTTTGCCCGGCTGTATGGGTTTTCCGCCGACCAGTCTTACCGTCGGCCTTTTGCCGCAGACACAGACCGGGAAATCCTTAGGGCAGGTACACCCGGATGCCAGCGACGCGAATGTTTGCTTAACAATTCGGTCCTCCAGCGAGTGAAATGTGATAACCGCCGCGCGGCCTCCGGGATTCAACCTGGAAACCGCCGCGCGAAGCGCAGGTTCAATGACATCAAGCTCGCCGTTCACCTCAATGCGTATTGCCTGAAAGCTGCGCTTTGCAGGGTGATGTCCGCCATCGCGTGCCGCTGCCGGGATCGCGCTTTTTATGATATCCACCAGTTGTCCAGTGGTTTCTATGTGGGCTTTCTGACGTTGAGCCACAATGGCTGCCGCTATACGCGGTGCGAAACGCTCCTCACCGTAATCATACAGAATACGGCGGAGACGGTCAGCGCTGTATTCATTGACCACATTATAAGCACTTAGTGATTTGCGCCGGTCCATTTTCATGTCAAGCGGGGCATCTGCATTGTACGAAAAACCGCGTTCCGCAGTATCAAGCTGATAAGAAGACACCCCTAAATCCAGGAGAATTCCGTCTATGTGATGTATTTCAAGGCCATCAAGTATGGCAGACAAATTCCGAAAATTGTCCCTCACCAGTGTAACCCTGCTGCCGAACTGTGCAAGTCGTGCTCCTGCTGCCTCTATGGCGGCGGAATCCTGGTCAATGGCGATCAGTCGCCCGGAAGTCAGGCGCGAAGCAATACCGTAAGAATGGCCTCCCCCGCCTGCAGTACCGTCGACATATACGCCGTCAGGCTTTAAATCGAGCGCCTGCATGCACTCCTCAAACATTACGGGCTTATGTGAAAAAACAGTGTTTTCCATAACATCCTCACAGTCCTAACTGCTCAAGAGTCTGCCGCATACGGAGCACATTTTCGTTTTCGGTCCTTTCCACGTAAGCGGCTTCCGACCATATTTCACCGTAGTCGCCCACTCCTATCACATACGCCTGCTTGGATATTCCGGCGTAATCCACCAGCACCTGCGGGAGAAGTATACGTCCCTGAGCATCCGGCGTCACCTCTGCAACCGTTCTGTAAAGAAATCTCAGAATATCTTCCGACGCGCTCCGGGGGGCTTTTTTCAGTGGTGCAACATATTCTTCCCACGATTGCCTTGAGTAAAAGCAAAGGAAATTTCCGCGAATACTGCGTGTTACAACAAATGTGCCGCCCAGCTCTGCACGGAATGCGGCGGGTATAAATATTCTGTTTTTTGAATC
>URHI01000059.1 GCA_900547565.1 uncultured Eubacteriales bacterium
AGCCCCCGCCCTACGTTATTAGATTGTTTTCTCCGCTAAAAATGCAGAGACGAAAGCGTGAGGTTCTTATCGGAGAAATCATAAAAACCGAATAGGACGAGAAAATCCATCATGGACGAAAGTCTGTGATGGATTTTCTTCCGCCGAAGCTAACATGACTCGGTCACTTTTTCTATATTTTTTCTCTTTCAGTATCACATCTATTGTTACAATACAAAGCATCGAAAGAGTTATAACAAAATAATATTGACATTTATTTTTTTAATGTTATAATATAAACAAACGTTTGTTATATTTAATGAGGTGTTGGAATGCGAGTTCGAAATGAAGAACAGCACCGGAATCGCAAGCAGGAATTGATGGAAAAATGCTTTGAGTGTTTTGCCGATAATGGGCTCTGCGGAGTGGGGATCCGTGCGCTGGCCCAGCATTGTGACTGCAATGTAGCTGTTTTTTACAATTATTTTACCGATCTTGATGACCTGATCGTGCAGTCTACAGAGTATTGTATGAGTAAGGTGGAAGACGATTTTATGGAGAAAGCCCCCACGGATGTCGAGGACATGTGGCGGTTCGTTGATGAGATACCGTATTGGACGGCGGAGAAGCACGGGAAAAAGTATCGGCTGATGTATCAGGTCTATACACACCCCAAATATCTCGAATACGGGAAGCAGTTTTTCGCAGGGGTAGACCTGCGCTATACCGAATACGCCAAACGGCTGGAGGGCAACCTCGGAATCCCTTACGACATCATAACACCACTCATCTTTATTTTGATTCGTGCCTGCGTACACTATGCGCTGTTCGAGGATGAGTTTTATTTGCAGACCCAGATCAGAGTTCTGAAGGGAAGCATACAATTGTATATCGAAAAATATAAATCCAATACCGGAGGAAAAAAACAATGAAAAAAACAGTCAGAATTCTTCTGATGGTGCTCTGCATGGTTTGCTTGAGCGCACTCTTTGCTGCGGTAGATGTTTCTGCGGCAGCAACGGATTACGGGCTGGAGATCTTCGGAAAAGCAGTAACCAGCAACTACACAAGCAATGCAAACGAGGGTTGGAGCTTCGACCCTGCTACGAACACGCTGACTTTGACCGACGGCGACAAGTTCACGGTTGCATTTGAAAACATGACGCTATCAAAAGACATGAATATTTGCACATTTTACAGATATGACCCGAGTATCGGCAGTGCGGCATTCGCGTTTTATATGGCGGCAGTTGAAGTAAAAACATTGACAAACCTGACCGTCAAGGTGACAGGCGATGTCACCGTCGGTAGATCAAACTGGAGCGATTGGTCTAACGTCGGGATGACGAGCGAAAAGTCTCCGATCAGATCATTAGGCTTCTACTCAAAATCAGGCGGGATCACGGTGACCGGCGACGGAAAGCTTACCGTGTATTCCTCTGACTCTGCGTTTTACACCAACGGTGACTTCAAAACCGACGGAAAAGTGCGGTTGGATCTGGAGACATACCGTACTGCGGCAATATACGCACAAGGAAAAATTATCATTGATAACGGCTCGACTGTTAATGCAAAAACCAACTACCTCTGTGGTATCTACAAATCGTATTACTCGATTCTGTATTACGATGGAAGTAAGGGGGAAAAAGACAGTGAAGGTACGATCCAGTATGATTCGATGGCGGCTGTCATATCGACGAGAGGTACCCATCCCAACGGCATTTCCGTCTTGAACGGCTCCACCCTTAACGTCGATGCTCACCTGGGTGATGTCGAGGAGACAAAGATCAAGCTTACCCAAAGCAGGGAACCAATGCCCGATGCGTATAATATGTCCGACGGCACACGCGCCTATTATGCGATATGGGCAGACTACGCCGATATTAATATAGAAGGCAAATCCAAACTGAAGGTGGACATCGATGCGGCAGGCGATTTGTATAGACGTCTCCATCCCGCTGTGATCGGATGGAAATGCCTTTATCGGACGATCGTCGTGAATGCAAGCAATGTCACGGTAAAAAACAGTGATCTCGTAATCGAGGCGGATAACCGTGACGTCTCGTTTGAAAAGAATGGCATCACATATACCGGTAAAGAACTCGGTGATTACGCCGAATTCTTCTATGATCAGACCTTCTATTGGCCGAAGAACAACAACCGGAAAGACAATAGCATTCATGCATCCATGTTTTATATGCGCGGAGCTTCCTCTGTACAGTTGAGTATGGACGGTACATACGGCGAAAGTAATCTCTGCCATTTGCTCGATTATAAAAGCGACCGCTTTGAGTTCTCTTCTACCTATGAAGGCAAAAGCTACTACTATTGCGATTACCCGGAAGGAGATTACAATGGCGGAGTGTATCTCTATATAAAATCCTATGAAAAGGGTTCCACCTACTATCTGCGTAAAAACGGCGACAAATACGAGTACAGCGAGTATTTCGATTTCCGCAGCGGCATCAAACAGATCAGCAGCAACACCCTTGATATTGCCGCTTTGGGCTGGTCAAGCAAGACGATCTATATCAGGTCCGGTAATTACACAATCAAGCTGCCGGTAAACAACAACGCAAAGATCATTCATGACAATTGGCAATCCACCGTCACAATCAAGCTGGAGGGCGGCAAGAAGTACAACGGCATCTATCACGTGACCATTGCCGGCAAGCTGATCGTTGAGGGCGACGGTATCATCAAGGAGCTGCATACTCATGGAACCAGTACGCTTATGTGGGATGGCCACCCCGGTCTGTACGAGCTCGCTGTACCGCAATTCTATGTAAAGAGCGGAACGATTGCCGGCGGCAGCTCGAACGGCGTGCGTATCAGCGTCAGTGGAGGAAACGTTGCCTACAACGAGGATATGCAGGCAACCAATTACGGACCACATGGCTCGCGTACCCTGAAGCGGATCACCATTGACCTTGGTGAATTTGCGGATATTTTCACGTCGGATATGCTGCGCATAAGCAGTGAATTTTCGCACAATACGACGGGTATATATCCGGTTGACGGAAAGATTTATTTCTGGGAGCTTGAGGATAAGTATTGGAACGTAGGCGACCACCCCAGCCAGATGGCATTCAACCACCTGGAGATCACGGAGGATTACACCTACTACGTCTACCCGAAGCAGGTCACCGATTCCCAGGGGAATGTCATCAATCGTCAGTATGTATTGTACAGACTGCCGGAGCGCCTCGAGATCTATCCGGTAAACAAAACCGAATATTTCGAATCGGGTACAAACGACTATGCCTCCGGTGTGGTGTTTGATTCCTTCTACTATTCCCTGGTGGTCGATCGTCCGGCGTATTCCGACCCCTTATACACGGCAGAGACCACAACGACCGAATTGTGCCGCTACAATATTCCGCAAAACGGCGATTATGTGGAGTGGACTTGCAAAGACAAGGATGGGAACAAGATTACGCTCGGAAGATCGTATGATTCGCTTTCTCTGACCACGGGCGATCTGCATTATCGAAATTACGATTATACGTGTACGATATACGCCATCGACGGTAAGGTGAAAAAGTCCTATGATTTTGACGTCTACATCCTGATCTTTTACAATACAGGCGATCAGTATGCAGCCCCGGGAGTAACCGTGACGTTTGAAGCGCAGTACTACAAGGACGGCACATGGCTTGAGGATTTAGGCTTTGAGTGGGCATGGCAATGGCGAGCAGGTTCAAAAGCAACCTGGAACATCGTTTACGACACGGACGCTTTCTTTGATTATACCGCGTTTAATGAGAGCTTTGAAAATAATTCGCATTGCTACCAGTTCCGCCGTGTGGCGTATTTATCCCGCATAAATAAAGAGTCGATATTGATTGGATCACCTATAATGTTGCTCAATATGAGCACGCACGTCATAAGCGCGCCGGAAACCTTCAACATTCAGTCCAACGATCCGGCTGAAACCATTCAAATTACGGTTAACGCAGAAAGAGCGCATATAATAACATGGTGGTATCAAAAGGAAGGATGGAGTGATGAAGTTCAGATCAGTGGTGCAAATTCATTGACGCTCTCTTTGCCGAGAAGCGAATATACGGATGAAAACGGCAACTGGGATCCTTCCAAGGTGGACGGCATCTATACTTGTTCTATGAACAATTTGCAGTTCGGAAACATTACTACGGTGGAAATAGAAGTCAAGGTAGTGGACCACGTGTCGTTTACGTCCGATCCCAAGGATAAAGTTGCGGCGACAGGCGGCATTGCGGAGTTCAATGTCGGCATCAGCAAAGATCCGCCGTTCTGCGGAGCGCTTTGGTGGGAGTACAGCCTTGACGACGGTGCTACATGGGAAAAGGTGACTGAATGGACTTCCAATGAGTCGTTTATCGTTCAGCCGTCAATATATTTCATCCCCATTGAGGGAGATCGCGGTATTGTGTTTCAATCCCATTACGACGCATGCAAGCTGACTGTCAACGCCGCAGAAATAGACGCGGAAAAGATATTGGTTCGCTGTGCTATGGACGACGGTAAGGTTACTTACCGCACAAAAGTGGCGACAATGTCATTCGTTGATATGCCCGTCATCGGAACACAGCCACAGAGCCAGGTGGTGAGCGTCACCCAGGGCACGGCCTATATGGAGTACGCCTTTGCGGATCCTCTGCCCGAAGGGTATACGGTTACGTATCAATGGCAGGGTTATAACGATGAATATGAGCTGTATGAGCATTGGGAGGATGTAAACAGCAATGATACATACACCTGCAGCGATCAGCGCATCGAATTTAATCTGTCGAAGCACCTGTTCTCGAGGAAATATCGTTGTAAGATTTCCTTTACGGATTCGGAAGGCTCTACAATTGACGTATATACCAAAGAGGCATTATTAGAGGTTGTATCCATGCCGGCGATCAGGACTTTCAATTTGAACAGTTCATACATACTGGTGGGATACCATGTTTACGCAAATGCCCACATAGAAAACAACTGCATTTATACCGGATATAAGTGGCAGATAAGCAAGGACGGGGTAAATTGGGAGGATCCCGACGACTCGTTTACTTTAAGCCATGAAAGATATACCCAATATTTCAGCATGGATTTTTATGCAACGAAAGAGATGGATGGCTTGAAAATCCGTTTCCTCGTATACAACGAGTACGGCGAAATAACCAATACGGCTACATCCGAGTTGACATTGAACGTTCTTACGGACGAATGTGCGAACGAATACGAACTCAGGCAAGCCGTATCGTATGCTAACAGGCAAGGCTACGACACGTTGAAGCTGACGGACGATATTACCCTGACCTCGACCTTGGTTTTGCAGAGTGCCAATCTCACCGACATTACCATCGACCTGAACGGTCATATCCTGCAGAGCGACGGCGGTACATTTACCATGCTGGAAGTCCAGGACGGCGTTAAGCTGACGATCATTGACAGCAATCCGACCAAGGACAACGGTCCGGACATTCCGTTTACGGGCGGCTCTATCCGCGGTGCTGTCGGTGATTTCGGAGGCGCAGTCAAGCTGTACAGCGGTGCCACGTTTAACTTCAACGCCGGCACGATATACAATTGTACAGCCACCAGAGGTGCTGCCGTATGTATGATGTTAGCAGATAAAGATACCAAGTTCAATATGAACGGTGGAGCGATATACGGCTGTTCCGCCACCGATGGCGCTGCCGTGAATATTGCGCCGGGAATGAACAGCTTTGTTATGAACAGCGGCTCGATATCGGGCTGTACCGCTGACTTATACGGCGCTGCCGTATATATGCAGTCGTCGGGAACGAACAGCTTCGTTATGAACGACGGCGAGATAAGTAATTGTACCGCCAGACTCGGCGCTGCAGTATATCTTGAGTCGGGCGAGCACAAATTCGTCATGAATGACGGAAAGATCGTCGGATGTAACCAGGCGATCGCCGGTGCAGCTTCGGTCGACTTGCTGGGAGGAACGATTGAGAATTGCCCGTCTGTCATCTATGTCAACGACTATTATTTAAAAGCAACAGTCATATTAAACGGGGTTGCGATCCGTAATTGCGTATACGAAAAAACAGGAGAAGTCGATTATTTCGCTCCTATATATGTCAAGGGATTTTTGGGAATACAAAACAGCGAGTTCACTTCCTGCGGCAACAAGAGCGGCAACGGCGGATTAATCTATCTTGTTGACGGATACTGCGGAATTACAGGAATAACTTTCGAGGACTGTTATTCTCAGACCGGCAGCGGCGGTGCGATCTATGCTGAAGCGGGAACAATTGTCCTCGATGGCGTAACGATCAAGAACTGCCGTGCTCAGAGCGGCGACGGCGGCGCGATCTATTCAAAATCGGGTCTGATCAAATTGTACAACGGAAGCAGGATTGAAGATTGCACGGCGGCGGGAAAAGGCAGTGCGATATACAGCTATGCGCCTATTTGGGCAGACGGCGGTGTAATCTCCGGTACTGTGGTAGCCAAGGGCGGCATTGAAAAACTCCAAATAGACGATACCAAAACCACGTTCTTCGGTGACGTGACCTGCGACGGCGAAGACGCGACAGGCGACATCAAAACCGGTATGTACTATGGCAAAGTGACCGGTATCAGCGAGGATGAGAACGTAGTCGCGGTTTACTTCTACAGCGACGGCGAGGTTTACGCAACCTTCGTAATTAAGAAAGGCGAGGCCGTAAAAGTGCCGATCACGCCTGTGGATACACGTACTTTCATTGGCTGGTATGACGGGGACTTTATGTACTTCTTTGACACGCCTGTGAACGAAGATCTGATCCTGACCGCGAAATGGGCATTCACCCCGGAGTCGTTGACGAATCTGGAGGAAAAACTGGAAGAGGCTAAAAAAGCACTGGAAGAAGCCATTGAAAACGGCGACAAGGCTCTCGATGAAAAGCTCAAAGCACTGAGCGATGCGCTGGATGCTGCTAAGTCGGCACTTGAGAAAGCAGACGAAGCGAATAAGACCGCGCTGGAGGGGCAGATCTCCGCGGCACAGTCCACACTGCAAACCGCAATAGATCAGGTTCAGAAGAATCTCGATGATGCCAAAGCAGACCTCGACAAAGCCATTGCAGACGGCGACAAGGCACTGGACGATAAGATCAAAGCGCTGAATGATGCGCTGACTTCTGCTAAGACGGCACTTGAAACAGCAAACGAAAACACTAAAACGGCGCTGGAAGGACAAATTGCTGTAGCACAGACAACACTTCAGGCTGCAATCGACGCGCTTAATGATAGACTGGCCACTGCGGAAAACGAGCTGACCGCCATTCGTTCCGAGATGCAGGAGACAAATAATGCTCTGGTTACGGCAATCGTAGTGATCTGTACAGTGTTTGCTGTAGCAGACGGTGCGATTTTGACTGTTGTTATCATTCGGATACGGAAAAAGAAGTTTTAATTTGCGCTGAATACCAAAGCACGGACTCTGTCTGTTATAGGCAGAGTCCGTGCGACCAAATAAGAGAGGGTTCTAAGCAGCGGCACGATCTCCGTTGTTTCGTATGTTGACCAAGCCGTGTGCGCAAAGAAAAAAGCAACTTGTGCGAAAAAGTCTTGCTTCGGCAAGGCTTTTTGTCTTTCAGAAAAAATATAAAACCCGGAAGACTATATGCCTTCCGGGTAATGCCGAAACCTATTTCTCCGTTAAGAACATGAGAGAAATGGCAAAACTGTTTTTTATAATAATCCAAATATTTTGCCAATACAGGCGGTGAGGCTTTAACGCCACAACCGCCCGCAGAGCAACAAGCATACGCTCGCCATTATCCAATGGCCACCGTCCGCGTGCGGACAAACCACTCCGGCCTGACCCCGGAAAAATGCGGCAGAGCAATGTTTACGCACACCTCCCGGGCAGCAACCTCGCGGCAGAAGCGTCGTATAACATTCAGGCTGTCACTTATAATTGCCTGCTCGGGTGCTGTTCCGTATGTGTTGATATGCTCAATTGCCTCCTCCGCCGTTGCTACAACGCGGACCGCAATAATATTGCCGTCAGACAGACCGTCTGCTGACCAGTCATCACGAACTGCCGGAACCGCCTCCGTAAGATGCTCCCGCGCAATCGGGCAGGCTCGGTATTCCGGACGGTAGGGCTGTATGCCTCGTTCGAGTGAAGAGAGATAATTCGCCGCCACCCGGCTGTTCACCAGCAACACTACCGACGCCCCCGCCTCAATATCGCGCGGATAAACAGATTTCATGGTCAGCGCGACAGCCGACGCAACATCACAGGTCCCGTCGATATATATATGACTTATCCCCTGCCCGGGTGCAACGACCGGCACCCTTGCCTCGTTTTTCAGCCGTATCAGCTCCCGGCGGGGGCCGCGGTGAAATACCATATCCGTTCCACATTCACCTCGCACCGCACCGAGCACCAGAGACGGCTGTGAGCCGTCGGCAACAACTATTGCCTCCGGCGGATAGCCGCTCCCTGACAGCGACGCCCGAATACACTCTATCAATGCCGCATCGGTACTGCTTCCCCAGACTCCGGGCATAAGCAGTGCTGAATTGCCCGACTTGACACACGCCGCAATCCCCAACGCTGTAAGCTCAGGACAGCCGTTATAAATAAACGCCACCGTACCGACCGGAGAGGTAAGCTGCGTTACCTGCTCATCTCCGGAGCGGGTGCTCCGCCCGTGCCAAAGAGGATCCGGCTGTGAAGCAAGCAAAAGCAATCTGTCGCGCAAAGCGGAGATGCGGTTCTCATCCAACCGCAAGCGATCAATAAAGTCGGACGGCAGCTGCCCCTGAGCCAGCTCAACATCGCGGTGGTTGGCCTCAAGCACCGCCGGACATCCGGATACCAATCTATCGGATATAAGGCGTATTACATCGTCCCGTACTCGCAGCGGAAGACATCCCGCAATGGCAGCACGGCGTCTCGCCGTCACGCATAATTGTTTAATGGAATCGATCTGCTCCATATCTGTCTGCTCCTTTCCGTTACAGCTCCGGGCGGTCGGTCAGCACGGCCTCAATAGCACATATGTGCATTATATGATAGTCGTCATCGGGGTAAAAACGGGTACATATCTGTCCATCATCAACAAAGCGCGAGCGCTCAAACGGAGCGGAATAAAGCCTCCGGCAGATAAGCACGGTGTGCGCCTCAGCAATATACGGCACCCCCGCGCGGTATGCCGGGCTCAAGCCAGCCGCCTCGAATTTGTCACCGTCGCGGCCGCTCATGCTTCCGCAGATGGCAAGTGCACGTCGGCGTTCACCGCCGAAAAATGACAGAGACAGCGCCTGCGATGCCTCGACGAACCGCTCTGTAAAACGCCCCGGCCGTATAAAGCAGAACGCAACCGGCTGTCCCCATAAAAAGCCTGCCCCACCCCAACTGGCAGTCATTGTGTTGACTCTGCCGTCCGCTGCGGCAGTGATAAGCATTTTATCCTCGCTTATCAGATCAAAAATGTTACAAAACTCAGACACTTCCGCAAGTCTTGGCATTGTCGCTCTCCTCTCCCGTCAGCCGGCGGCACATATCCGCAAGCTGACACCATACATTCATACCCGGCACTCCCGGCGGCAGTATCCGGACATATTGCAATCCGTAACGTCGGCGTAGCGCCATATCGGTTCCCTCCCACGGGGCATCGAGAATACGTACTGCCTCGCTCCGTCTGCAAACCAACCCCTGTGCGAAGCCCACCATACTGCCGACTTCATGGCACTCCTCACGTTCTGCGCCCGGTGTCAAGGTAAAAACTACCGGTATACACCGGCAGGTGGCGTTCATAAGCAGTCTTCGACAGGCGTCGGCAGCACCAAAGCTGCCTGTAACCGCGCTCTCGGTTACAACCACTATCTCGGAGCCGCACGGCAGTGCCGTTCCCCACATTGGCGCCAGCACCCTGACCGCCCACAGCTCCTCCAGCTCCCGGCAAAGCCCTCTCACCTGCCCGCCGGACAAAACACAAACCATGAAAATCCCTCCCAAAACAGCGATACAATGTTATTTTATTCCATTTATGTAACAATTATATCACTTCTGAGTGTCGAAAACAACAAAAAGCCGTCGAACGATCCGACGGCTTTAAATTTTTAGGCTATGATAGGCTGATCTTCACTCGATTCAGAGGTCGCTGAATTCCCGGTCAGTCAAACAGCGGAGTTGAGAGATATCGTTCCCCTGTATCCGGCAGAATAATTGCGATGTTTGCATCACGTCTGAGTTTACCGGCCAGCTTGACCGCGGCGGCTACGGCGCACCCTGACGAAATACCGCACAAAATGCCCTCAAGGCGGCACAAGCGGCGCGCATAGTCATACGCCTCGTCCGTCGTGACCGTTATAACATCGTCGACCACCGACGCGTCATAATTATCCGGAATAAAGTTTGCGCCTATTCCCTGTATTCCGTGCGCACCGGCATATCCTGCCGACAAAAGCGGAGAGGAGGCCGGCTCGGCGGCCGCGACAATTATTTTAGGGTTTTGTTGCTTAAGATACCGTCCGGCACCGCACAGCGAGCCTCCGGTTCCGACACCGGCTACCAAGGCTTCGAGCTTACCGTCGGGGTCGCGCCACAGTTCGGGGCCTGTAGTCCTGAAATGCGCGTTGGGATTTGCAGGATTGTAAAATTGTCCCGCTACAATCGCACCCGGAGTCTCTTTCGCAATTTCTTCGGCGCGCTTCACGGCACCTGCCATTCCCTCGGCGCCCGGAGTCAGTACAATTTCAGCGCCGTAGGCGGCCAACAGCTTGCGCCGCTCAAGGCTCATACTGTCCGGCATGGTAAGTATAACACGGTAACCGAGCACCGCAGCAACGGCGGCAAGTCCGATTCCGGTGTTACCGCTTGTCGGCTCGACAATGGTGGCTCCCGGGCGCAGCTGCCCCGAGGCCTCAGCGGCACGTATCATGGACAGCGCGACGCGGTCTTTTGAGCTTCCTGCCGGATTGGATTTTTCCAGCTTGCCAAGCAGGCGTGCATTGACGCCGCAAGCAGACGACAACCTGTCAAGTGCCACAAGCGGAGTGTTGCCGATAAGCTCGGTCATATCACTGTATATCATTATTAACTTCCTCTCTGAGTCGCTTAAGCTCTTTTTCCATTTCCTCCATGCGTGCATTCATACGGCACAGCTCCTGCGAAACGGGGTCCGGAATGTGTACCTGATCCATCTCCTGGCGCATAGCGGGATTCTTTTTGCAAACGATGCGTGCCGGGATACCGACCGCTGTCGTCCCGGCGGGCACCTCGGACAGTACGACCGCACCAGACGCGATTTTTGCACCGTCGCCCACCTTGAACGGCCCGAGTATTTTAGCCCCTGCCCCGACCATGACATGATTTCCGAGCGTCGGGTGACGTTTACCCTCGTCCTTGCCGGTACCGCCCAGCGTAGCGCCCTGGTAAATTGTGCAGTAGTCGCCTATCTCTGCAGTTTCACCGATAACCACACCCATGCCGTGGTCAATGAACAGGCACTTTCCGATCGTAGCGCCGGGGTGTATCTCAATTCCGGTACAAAAGCGGCCACGCTGAGAAATCCAGCGAGCAATAAAGTAGAAGTGTATTTTATAAAAAAAATGAGCTATCCGGTAAAATATCAGCGCATGGACACCGGAATAAAGTAAAAGTATCTGCGCGGCATTTCTTGCAGCCGGGTCACGCGCTTTTATAGAACGGACAAATTCACGTAAGCCTTTGAACATAAAGTTAATTTCCTTGTCATATTATTTCACTATCATTATATAACTTTCTCACACGATTGTCAACAATCAACCGCTTTTCGCGCCAAAAATCGGAAAAGATGTTGAAATGCTGCTGCTGCTGTGGTATAATATCCGCAGTAAGCCTTGCATGTGCAAGGCTTTGGGCTTCGCCCTGTGCGCACTGAGTGCGCCTGCGGCATTGACGGCCTCGCAAAAATGCCATTGCAAGCAAGCATTTTTGCTTCGTGGTAAAATAACC
>URHI01000060.1 GCA_900547565.1 uncultured Eubacteriales bacterium
CCGCCTCAATAGCGGCGGCTGGAATAGTCAGCTATGACAGGTTTATTGAAATGGAGCTTGACTGCTCATATTCCGACTATCAGCGCGTGGCATTTGAGCTTGGCCGTGCAGGAGCACTGACCGACGGCGTTGAATATGCCGAGTCGGTACGTGTGCGCTTTGCCGTTCTGCACAGCGCGGCCGACGGCCTTGCGGCCCGGCTGAGTGAGCTGTGCGCCGGTCGTAGACCGGAGATCGTCGGAGAGCGGTTTGACCACAGTTAACAAGCCCGGCAGTTTGCCGGACAGACTCGCCGGCAAACTATCATTTTGTTGCATTATATCAAATCAAGCATGTCCCGGCGCATACGCTCGAGAATTCGTTTTTCAAGCCGTGAAATATAAGATTGCGAAATGCCCAGAAGGTCGGCAACCTCCTTTTGGGTCATTTCTTTTTTGCCGTCAAGGCCGTAGCGCAGCTCGATTATCAGACGTTCACGGTCATTCAGCGCTGCAACGGCACGCCTTACCGCTTCGCGCTCCTCACGTCGGCGCAGATCGTATGACACCTCGTCCTCTTCACTGCCGAGTATGTCGGACAAAAGCAGCTCGTTTCCGTCCCAGTCGACGTTGAGCGGCTCGTCAATCGAGATCTCGGTGCGGACGTTGCCTGTCTTGCGTATGTACATAAGAATCTCGTTTTCGATGCAGCGCGAGGCGTAGGTGGCCAGCTTGATGTTTTTGTCGGCTTTGAAGGTGTTTATAGCTTTGATAAGTCCCATGGTCCCTATTGAGATCAGGTCTTCAAGTCCGGTTCCTGTGTTCTCAAACCGTTTGGCAATGTACACCACCAGACGCAGATTGTGCTCGATAAGTGTACAGCGGGCGGTCTCGTCCTGCTCAATGCGGCGTATGGCGTCGGCTTCGTCCTCGCGGGACAGCGGTGCCGGCAGTGTATCCGGGCCGTTTATGTAAAATACGCCGCTGCGGCGGCATAACAGCCGGAGTATACGAAGGCGCAGTCGGTTAAGCAGATTTGTGCGGGATGGCCGGAAAGAATGTTTTATGTTTCCGTAAGCCGGATGCACCGCCATCGCATTTTTTATTAATAATTTAAATAAATTTTTCATTGTTTTTGCCTTTCTCCGAATTTATTTTACGCTGAGCTCGCCGGGAATTACGGCTGCACAGCCGTCGGGCAGACGCGGCAGTGAAGCCGGGGCGAACATAGCCGGGACCTCCGACTCCCCACGCCGCGTTCGCAGAATGATTTTATCCGGGATCAGCGCAACAAGCAACCGACTGCCTGCGACGGTCGTTCCGGGTATGAGTCTGACGCGCCCCGCATACTCCCGCGGAACATGTTCGAGCTGTTCAAGCCGCCCCGACACGACCGCTCCGCGCACACCGGGCGGCAGCAATGGCAGTGTGCTCTGCATGTCGGTGATTATTACTGTACGGCCTGATATAGGGTCGTGCAGCAGGTTTCCGCTGTCGGTTACGCCGTGAAGAGTGATATGTTTGCCGAAAAAGACAATTTCAACGTCGGCAAAGCCGCGTGAGGGCAGCTTGCGCAGAAAGTTGGTTCCGCGCAGTGCGGTCGCTCCGCTTATTACGGCCAGCAATAAAAACAGCCAGGCAGATATGTTGTCTCCGCCACTGTTGACAGGCAGATTGAGCCGGCCGAGCAGGTTGAACAGTGCAGTCATAAGTCCTCCGAGCGCTGCGGCGCTCGCAAGATAGACGCCTACCTCGGACATATATTGCCGAATATTACGTCTGCGCCGCGCAAAGGCTATGCCGCACATAAGCGCACAGACGGCGGCGTCAAAAAACAGCGCTGCAAGCCTTCCGACATTGAGAAAAAGCGATAACACCGAGTACACGCCGCCGAGTATTGCCGCTCCGAGCGACAGAAACGGTCGCAGTCGCCGGTGCAGTATCCGCGCGGTGAGAAACAGACACAGAAAATCCATACGGAAGTTGATAAGAAAAAGCAGGTCACCGTAGACCTCGTGCTGCACGGCGCTCACCTCCTCTCCGTATTCTCATTATAGCCCGACGAACGCGAATAACGTGTCAAAGCCGCCTGTCGCGAGGGATCTTTTACTGTCGATTTGGAACCGTACATCGGTACGGACGGCGCCGGAGCACGCTGATTTGCCGATAATGACACAATTTGACGGGAAAATAAAAAAAATCGGAAAGAAAAAAAGTAAAATAGCATTTTGCGGCGTATATTATAATTGTAGTTGGAAAAAACAAAGAAAGGCAGGTATGTTCATGGGCAATGTATGTGAGCTGTTTTTGGAGCGTGAGAAGGAAACTCTGTCTCCATATGCCTTTCTCACCTGTAATACCCGCGGGCGGGAGCACGAGTACGTTCCCTGCGAGAACCGCACCGAGTTTCAGCGCGACCGCGACCGCATAATTCATTCGCAGTCGTTCCGCCGGCTGATGAACAAAACACAGGTGTTTCTGGCGCCGATCGGAGACCATTACCGTACCCGCCTTACGCATACGCTCGAGGTAAGTCAGATAGCGCGTATTATTGCACGGGCATTGCGGCTCAACGAAGACCTCGTCGAAGCGGCTGCACTGGGCCATGATCTCGGTCATACGCCGTTCGGCCATGCAGGAGAGTTTGCGCTTCAGGAGTGTTACTCGCCTGACTTTACACATTATAAGCAAAGTCTGCGGGTGGTGGACAAGCTGGAAAAGGACGGGCGCGGGCTTAATCTTACCTGGGAGGTCCGCGATGCGATTGTAAATCACAGCGGTTCGAACTCGGCGTCAACGCTGGAGGGTCGCATTATCAAGCTGGCCGACCGTATCGCTTACATCAATCACGACATAGATGACGCCTGCCGCGCCGGAATACTTACCGAGGAGTCCATTCCCGCCGAGCTTCGCCGTACGCTGGGCTATACACATTCACAGCGCATAAACACCATGGTGACGGCGGTTATCGATGCCAGCACCGACCGTCCGGAGATATCCATGACACCGGGCATCGGCGAGGCCATGGAGGAGCTGCGCGCCTTCCTTTTTGATAACGTCTACCGTAACCCCATAGCCAAGTCGGAGGAGGGCAAGGCCAGGGCATTGCTTATCAGTCTTTTTGAATATTATTCGGAGCATCCGGAAAAAATGCCTCCGCTGTACACAAAAAACCTTGAAAATGAAGGCGTGGGACGCTGTGTGTGTGATTTTGTGTCGGGAATGACCGACAGATATGCCATTGAAACATTCCAGTCGCTGTTTGTGCCCCGCGTGTGGCGCGGCATGTCATGAGGCGGTGACGCATTGTTATGAAAATACCGAAAAATGTACTTGATGAAATAGAGCAGAGAAGTGATATAACCGATGTTATCGGCTCGTATGTCACACTGCAGCGTGCGGGCAGTAACCTCAAGGGACTGTGTCCGTTTCACAGCGAAAAAACACCGTCGTTTACCGTTTATCCGGCTTCTAACAGCTTTTATTGCTTCGGCTGCGGTGCGGGCGGTAATGTGTTTACATTTATAATGAAGGCCGAAAACCTTGATTTCACCGGTGCTGCCGAGCTTTTGGCCAACCGCGCCGGTATACGCATACCTCAGAGCGGCTATGACGCTGACGATAAAGGTACCGTGTCGCGCAAGCGAGTGTATGAAATCAACCTTGCGGCGGCAAAATACTTCCGTAACTGCCTGTTCGATCAGTCAACCGGAGCCGCGGCCATGAATTATCTTGCCGGTCAGCGGAGACTGTCGGGTGCGGTGATAAAACGTTTCGGATTGGGCTATGCACCCGACAGCTTTTCGGCATTCGGTGATTATATGTGCGCACAGGGCTTCGGACAAGACGAGCTGAGGCAGAGCGACCTTCTGGCATATTCGGAGCGCTCTCATAAGTTTTACGCGCGCTTCCGCAATCGCGTCATGTTTCCCATAATTGATACGACCGGCAATATCATCGGTTTCGGCGGCCGAGTCATGGACGACTCCAAGCCCAAATATCTCAACTCTTCCGATACGCCGGGGTTTAAAAAAAGCCGCAATCTGTTTGCGCTGAACTATGCCAAAAACAACTGCTCCGACTCGATGATACTGTGCGAGGGGTATATGGATGTCATTGCCCTGCACGCAGCAGGATTTGAAAACGCAGTGGCAACGCTTGGTACCGCTATAACGCAGGAGCAGGCGCGGATAATAGCACGCTACACCAAAAAGGTGATACTCATATATGACAGCGACGAGGCGGGGCGTAAGGCGGACGAGCGCGCAATGCGGCTTTTGGGCGAGGTCGGACTGGAAGTCAGAATACTCAAGCTCAAGGGCGCCAAGGATCCTGACGAGTTCATCCGTAACTTCGGACGGGCACGGTTCGCGCAGGAGCTGAAGGGCAGTGAAAGCGGATTTCAGCACAAACTTAATACAATACTTGCCAAATACGACATCACCGACGCTGAAGGACGCATACGTGCCACACGCGAGATATGTAGCATTATTGCCACCTCCGGCTCCAGCGTTGAGCGTGAGGTGTACATTGCGGCGGCAGCCGACAGGCTGTCACTGACAACCGACAGCATACGCAACGATGTTGAAAGAGCACGGCAGCGGCTGTACAATGAGTACAGGCAGAAGCAGAGCAGGGAAGCGGTAAGTGCAGCCAAGCATTACGGCGATGTGGTAAACAGCGACGCGGCAAAAAATGTGACGGCATCCGGCGCCGAGGAGGTTATAATCGGCCTGCTCCTTATGTTCGACGAATACCGCGAGGAGGTAGTGTCCGGGCAGGTTGCCCTTTGTGCGGACGACTTTTTCACCGCGTTCGGCAGGCGTGTCTTTGAGGCGATATGCCGACTTCAATCAAGCGACGAAGGGTATAGCAAAGCTCAGTTGTATCAAGACTTTTCGGCCGATGAACAGGGGCGGTTGCAATACCTTGAGCAGGTGAGAGGCCAGCTGTCTGACAACAGCCGGCGCGTGTTAGAGGAGGCGGCACGTACACTTCGTGACGAGCACACCCTGCGCCAGGCGGAGGATACAGGCGACAAGCTGGCTGCCATACGGCTGAAACGTCTGAAAAATGAAGAAAATAAAAAATAAAATACATACCATGAGAGGATCAGATTAATGGAAAGCACCGAAAAATACATGAACGAATACGGCCTGCCGGAAGATGAGCGCGAGCAACGCGAGCACGGCGATGATGAGTTGTATGATGAGGATGATGAAGCGGTAGAGGAAGATGAGGACGACGAGGAAGAGGAACCGGAATCCGAAGAAGACTTCAAAGAGTCGGAGAATGATGACCCGACTCTGATGTACGACGACATATCTGACGACGGCAGTATGATATTCAACGACAGCTCGCTTATGTTTGATGATATTGGCGACGATCAGGTCACATCGGGAACGGAGCACGACACAGAGCACGGCCGCAGTGACAAGAAATATGACATCAATGAGCTGATAGAAAAGGGCAAAAAGGGAACGCTTACGGCAGACGATATCGACAAGGTCATAGATGAAATGGACTATGACATGGAGCATATCGAGAAGCTGTACGAAATGCTTGAGGAAAACGGCGTAAGCCTGCCCGAGGACATGACCAAGCGAGAGTATACCGATATACAGCAGGAAGTCGAGTCGTTCGGCGGCGGCGAGAATATGGAGCGTATGCTGGAGCAGGAGGGGCTGGCAATCGACGACCCCGTGCGCATGTACCTCAAGGAGATAGGCCGTGTGCCGCTGCTTGATCCCGAGCGGGAAAAATATCTGGCGGAGGTCATGGCCACCAGCGAAAATCCGGAAGAGCGCGAGAAGGCCAAAAACGAGCTGGTCGAGGCCAATCTGCGGCTTGTGGTCAGTATCGCAAAGCGCTATGTAGGTAAAGGAATGTTCTTCCTCGACCTTATTCAGGAGGGCAACCTCGGCCTGATGAAGGCGGTGGACAAGTTCGATTACAAGAAGGGGTATAAATTTTCAACCTACGCAACATGGTGGATACGTCAGGCCATTACGCGCGCCATTGCCGATCAGGCAAGAACAATACGCATACCCGTGCATATGGTTGAAACAATACACAAGGTATCGCGTTATTCGCGTCAGATGCTCCAGGAGCTGGGGCGCGAAGCTACTGCCGATGAGATAGGCGAAAAGATGGGCATGAGCGCCGAAAAGGTCAGGGAAATCATGAAAATCGCGCAGGATCCCGTGTCGCTTGAAACGCCTATCGGTGAGGAGGAAGACAGCCACCTCGGCGATTTCATTCCCGATGATGATACGCCTGCCCCTTCCGATGCCGCTTCGGCATCTATACTCCGTGAGGTCATCGAGCGTGAGCTGCATACGCTGACTCCACGCGAGGAGCACGTCATCAAGCTGAGGTTCGGTCTGTATGACGGCCGTACACGCACACTTGAAGAGGTCGGCAAGGAGTTTGATATCACACGTGAGCGGATACGCCAGATAGAAGCCAAGGCGTTGCGTAAGCTGAGACATCCCAGCAGGGCAAGACATCTTCGCGGATTTCTGGATTGAAAACCGTGATTTTGCATATCATCAATAAATAAAATATAAAAAGCTCTTGACAATTTGATGCTAAAAGTGTACAATAATAGAGTATCTATATCCGGATCGTGCCGGATAAAATCAAGGAGGATCTTTGTATGAAGAAAAGGCTGTTATGCCTGGCGCTATGCGTTTTGATGATCGCAGGTGCGTGTATTTTTACCGGCTGTTCTTCGTCTGCCGAAGATGATACTGCTGATAATATAGCCAAAGAAAATTCCCGTAGCACCAAAACGCTTAACATGTATCTTATGACCGAAGACGAGACAGACCCCGAGGCGGCAGCCGCCGTTGAGGAGGCAATAAATAAGATCACCAAATCAAAATTCAAGACCAAGATCAATATTACTTTCCTTACAGAGAGCGAGTACTACAGCAAGCTTGAGGCTACCTTCACCGCTAAGGCTGAAGAGGCCGAGCAGGCAGAAGCTGCCGCTAAGGCGCTCAAGAAATATGTCAAGGAGCATAAGGCAGAGTACGGCAACGAGGGCGCAAAGGAAAAATTCTACGAAGAATACCCCGAGTACCTAAAGTATGCCGAGACGACAACCGATCCCACTGCCGAAACCACCCCAGAGGAAACGGTGTACAACAAGGATACCGGTCTGCTTGAGCTGAAATACCCTGAGTCCGATCCCAATGTTGTCGATATCTTTTATCTGTCCGGCTATGACAGATACCTTGAGTATATTGAGAACGAGTGGGTTGCAAGAGTAGATGATGAACTGACCAGCGGTTCCAAAAAACTCAAGGATTACATAAGCAATGTCTTTATGGATGCCATGAAGATAGACGGGGCTACCTATGCTGTCCCGAACAACCGTACTATCGGCAGCTATACATATATGCTGGTCAACAAAGAACTGCTGGCTAAGTATTACTACGATATCAGTTCAATTACTACGCTCAACGACTGCTCGGAGTTCCTGTCGGATATCGCACGCTTTGAGCCGGATGTAGTGCCGATTGACGGTGCTCCCGATCTGTATAATGTGCTGTACTGGGATATCGATCCCGAAACGCTTGAAATCAGCACGGATACCTTTAACATTATCGGTACAACATATTCGGCCAATGCAAGTCTCGGTACCCAGGTTCAGTTTACCAGTCTGTTTGCCTCTAAAAAGACATACAGAGATCAGTTGCTGTCAAACATGAAGTATCAGGAGCTGGGCTATTTCAGAAGTGATGTGGCCGTTGATGCAAAGTGCGCTATCAAGATAGTGGAGGGCGGTGCCGAGCTCGAAAAGCAGTACGGAGAGGACTACCATATGGTGGTGCTTGAGACTCCGAGAGCTAATTCCGACATACTGTACGGCTCTATGATGGCCGTCGGCGGATACAGCAACGATGTTACCCGCGCAATGGAAATCATCACATATATCAACACCAATGCTGAGTTGCGCAATCTTATCCAGTATGGTATTGAGAATGTCAACTACACGCTGACAGAGGATGGTCAGGTTGAGTACACCGGTACAAACAGCTATTGGATGGACATCAACAAGACAGGTAACTCTTTCATTGCCTACACATTAGCCGGAACTGATCCCGAGTTGTGGAAGTACGGCATGAAGCAGAACAGTGATGCAACCGTTGATCTTATACTGGGATTCTCGCTGAAGGACTCCAAGGTCGACAAAGCTGCAATTGCAAAGATGCGCACGCTGTCGGTTTCGGTTAAGGCAAGACTAGATGCCTGCACCACATATGCCGAGCTGAGCGCTCTTATCGATACTCTGCAGGTGGAGCTGAGAAGCCAAAGCAACCAAGACATCAAGAATTATGTCGCTGTGACGGCTGAGCCCAATGCGGACGGAGAATCCACGCCGTATGTATTGTTCTACGAATGGATGACCGAAAAGGGCTTTATCACCGAAGAATGATCTAAAATAATGTTGGAGCCGGAAGAATGTCCTCCGGCTCCGTTTTTTGCAATGAAATATACTCACATACTTTGGGACTTTAACGGAACAATTTTTAACGATGTCGACGCTTCGCGCCGGGCAACCAATATACTTCTCAGACGGTACAGCCTCCCTGAAATTCTGAGTGTTGATGAACTGCGAGGTCGGTTCGGATTCCCGGTCAGGGATTATTATGCAGGGCTGGGATTTGACTTTGAAAGGCATAGCTACGAGGATA
This sequence comes from uncultured Eubacteriales bacterium, assembly GCA_900547565.1. GTDB lineage: Bacteria > Bacillota > Clostridia > Oscillospirales > CAG-272 > UMGS1002. Next base: position 8,684 of record URHI01000060.1, read on the forward strand.
TGGCGCAGGATTGGGCGGTTCTGTATGAGGCAGAGTGCCGAGATTGCGAGCCCTGCCCGGGAGCTGTAGACAATATCACAAAATTGAATGATAAAGGCTATATTCAGGCTGTAATCTCGGCTTGTGAGCACAAAATGCTGCAATCCCGCATTGCCGCTCTCGGACTTGACGGTATGTTTGAAAATATATACGGGACCTGCGATGTCAACGCTCACAGCAAAAATGACACGGCGCTGACGTGGCGTCGAGAGAATGCGGGAGCGTCCGCGATCATGATAGGCGATACACCGCATGACCTCGAGGTTGCAAGACTGATGGGGGCCGATTGCCTGCTGTATTCAGGAGGTTATGTAAGCCGGCAACGGCTTGCCGCTCTGGGGTGCCCTGTCATAGACATGCTGGATCAGATATGGGATTATTTATAACAGTTATAGAAAGGAACGAAAGATATGCTTAAAAAGCTGATAGTGACACTTTTTACACTGATGCTGATACTGTGCGTGTTGTGCTCCTGTGACAATGCGTCCCGTCCTTCAGACGGAACAACGTCCGCCGGTTCTGTTTTTTCCTCCGATACCAATGCGGAAAGTAACACCACCGGCCAATTAACCTACCGTATCATGACTGCCGACCTCGGCAAATATGCCGTTGTACGCTCCGAAGATGCAACGCAGACAGAGATCGATGCATCAAGAACGGTATACAACGCGCTAAAGGATTATGATGGGATCTCCATCAAGACCGACTTTATCATGAAAGACGCCACTAACTCCAAATATACCGAGGAGCCGTATGAAATACTGATCGGGACAACAAACCGTGCTGAAACCCAGGCTTTTGCGGGTAAAATGCGCAGCAAGGATTATGGCTATACCGTCATAGGTACCAAGATAGTAATTGCGGGCGGTTCTCCCGACGCAACTGCCGCAGCGGTCGAGGCATTTGTGGAGAATGTTATTAACGTAAAGCATGATGACGGTGTGTTTTTATCGTCGGATAATATGTTCAGCGTCACCGGCAGCTATGCCGTTGAGTCGCTTACGCTTGCCGGAGCCGACATATCGGACTATCGTATAGTATACAAAAGCTCGGGCAGCAGTGCGAAATCGCTGGCGCTGTCGCTTCAGCAGGATATTGAAGACATGACAGGATATACTCTTAGTGCCGTGTCCGACCGCGAGGCGTATAGTGGCGGGCGTGAAATACTGGTTGGCCAAACGTCACGTGATGTGGGCGGTTTGTATGCAAGAGAACTGGGCGACAACGGATATTATATCGGTACTCACGGCGAATTTGTCGTGTTGTTCGGTAACACTCCGATAGGGCTTATGACAGCGGTAAACAGTCTGTCAAAATCCATACGCGCACTGCCCGGCAACGGTGCAAAGGCTACACTCGATGTTCCAGAAACGATAGCGACCGTTTCCGAATCGGACAAAATGACGTCTATGAGTTTCAATCTCAAGGTGAATCCGCGAACAAATGAGCGCGACGGGCGTGTTATAAAAATGATACTCGATTATATGCCCGACACGCTTGGTGTTCAAGAAGCGTCACCCGGCTGGATGTCGTTGCTGGTAGCAAAGCTGACGCCGTATTATAATTACGTCGGTGAGGGGCGCGACGGCGGCAACAGCGGAGAGTATAATGCCGTGTTTTACCGCAAGGATAAGTTTACACTGCTGGAGTATGGCACAAAATGGCTGTCCGATACGCCTTCCTCACCGTCCCGATACAGTGAATCGTCGCTTAACCGTATCTATACCTATGCAAAGCTGAAGCGCAACTCAGACGGTGCCGAATTTTTGCACATAAACACTCATCTTGAGCATACAAGCGGCGAGGCACGCATCAAGCAGGTTGCGGTGCTGAATGATTTTATCACTCAAAATTCCGGTATTCCTATGATTATGTCTGGAGATTTCAACTGTACGTACAGCTCCGAGCCGTATAACGCCATAATTGCAACCGGATTGTCAGATTCTGCAAAGATTGCATTGCAGACCGAGTCGGTTTCTACCTTTCATAACTACGGCAGTTCCGACAAAACGCTTGATTATTTCTTCATTGATGCTATACATATCAGTGTCGAGCGCTACCACGTGTGCAATGAAAAGATAAATGGCGACTATGCCTCGGATCACCACCCGATAATCATTGAATATTATATTGTAAACTGATTCAGAGAATGTTGCCTATGGTGAAGGCTTCAAGGCGCCTCATTTCGTGTATGGCGTTGAGCAAAAGCTCACGGGCACATTCAAAATCGGCATCCTCGCCTGCGGCGGCATAGGACTTCATGGAGGTTATGGCATCTGATACGCGGTTAAGCTCTACAAAGCTGACTGACAGTCCCACGCGGTCGTGATGCTGTTGCCAGTACTGGTCAAGCTGACTTACTCCGGCGTAACAGCCGTCTTCTTCAACACCCGGTATGCCTGAGGCTAAGACATACAGCTCGTTTGATGTTTTGTTAATATAAAAGTAATTGAAAACTATACATCCGAGCATGACGGCAAATATAACGCAGATTATCACAAAAGCCTTCATTTATTATTCTCCTTCGGAATAAGACAGACATTGTCGCTGTCATCAATGAGCAAGAGAAATATCTGGTCGGTGGAGCAATGGTGCTCTGCCGACTTTTGCTTCAACCAGGCGAGGTCTTTGTTGTGCTTTTTCATATTGTAATCGTTGACATATCCGTTTGAAACAAGAATATGCATAATACCCGGTTCGGGTGGCTTTATACCAAGATCGGACGGTGTGGCAGACCGATATTCGGCTTTGGGAATGACGGAGATCTTGCCGTTCTGTTCAAGCGTGGCGTAGTTTACCTCGGTGATGTCAGAGATGCCCTGTTGGCGTAGCTCGCCGATAAGCTCCTCAGTGGAAATGCGTACCCGCGACAGCTCGCGCTGGTTGATGACACCTTTTTCAATGAGCGTGCTCGGACGTGTCGAAATGAGCGTTTTGAGCTTGGGAAATTTTATCAGTACGACAGACATGATTATTTCTATTGTCGTTATGGTGATAATGGGGATAAGCGCAAAGCTGACGGGAATTTCCTGATTTTCAATAGGCATTGATGCAATCTCGGACAAGATCAGCGTACCGACAAGCTCTGATACCTCGAGCTCTCCGATCTGGCGCTTGCCCA
>URHI01000061.1 GCA_900547565.1 uncultured Eubacteriales bacterium
TGTTCAAAAAGGTATATAATAATATATATAAAATAAATTGGTGCATTATGTCCGCGGGCGGTCAGTACCCGATAATCGAATTTTTAATCGGACAAGCCAAATCCCGTATCGGCGGTTTCAGCGGCGGCATGTGCTGTGCTGGCACTGCTTTTTGTGATTATCGTCAATCGTAACAGTCCGGATAAACAATATAGCAAGTGTGGCCGGCCGCGAGTGCCGCCGTGAACCCACAAATATATAACCTACAGGAGAACGGCATGCAGAACGAACAACAGAAAAACAAAAGAAATACCGTAATATTGGTATCAGTGGCCGTATACGCTGTGCTGGCACTGCTGTTCATGGTCATAATAAACAATGCCGCTATATCAGCATGGCTGAAGAGCGTTATGTCCGTGCTGGCACCACTGATTATCGGTGTCGCAATAGCATACCTGTGCAATCCGTTACTCTTGCTGTTCGAAAAACGGTTATTACGCAAGATTCGATCACACAGAACCAGGCGGGTACTTTCAATGGTGTGTACATACCTGGTATTGCTCATTATTCTGTCAACTATACTCTTAATCGTAATACCTCAGCTGACCAGCAGCTACAACAACTTTGCAAACAGCCTGCGGTCATATACCGACAAGGCTATTACATTTGTCAACAAGCTGATTTACAGAATCAACTCCATGTCCGAGGACCGCGACCTGGGCAAATACATCGACATAAGCGATATTCAGCGCAAAGTCAGCGAACTTTTCAATTCGTCCAGCGGCATCTTCTCAACAATTGCCGGATACGTCATGAACTATGCTTCATCAATAGCGGTCGGTGTAAAAAACGCACTGTTCGGAATATTCATTTCTATCTACATTCTCAGTTCCAAAGAACGCCTTGCAGCTCAGATAAAGAAAATTCTCACTGCAATCTTTCCGGGCAAACGTTACTCCGGATTTATCGAGTGGGTTCGTTTTACCAACAACACCTTCGGAAACTATATCAAAGCGCAACTGCTTGATGCACTGTTAGTCGCGGTGGAATGTGCGATACTGTTCAGTATAACGGGAATGCCCTACTCGGTTTTGTTGGCCTTTATAATAGGAGTGACAAATATTATCCCGGTTTTCGGTCCGTTTATCGGCGGAATACCTGCAGGATTCATAGTTTTTATATCAGCGCCTAATAAATTGCTGCTGTTCATCATATTGCTGGTGCTGATACAACAGATCGACGGCAACTTCGTTCTTCCAAAGCTGGTCGGAACAACAACGGGCATGTCATCGCTCGGGGTGTTGTGTGCGATCACAATTATGGGTGGCTACTTCGGTATCGCGGGAATGATACTCGGTGTCCCCTTCTTCGTTGTACTGGGCGAGATAATCCGCAGGCTGGTCAATATGCGGCTTGAAAAGCAGGGCATGTCTGTATCGCTGGCCGATTATCATGTTTCAGGTACCGCCCCGGAGGATTTTGATGAAGAACATAAGGAAAACCTGTTCGTACGCACAATCAACAAGATCGGCAGATTTTTCGCCCAACTGTTCCAGAAAATAAAGCAACTGTTCAAACGCAAATAACGTTTAGTCAAGGAGGTTGATTTTTATGGCTGAACAAAACAATATAACAGAAAAGGGCGGTATTTCGGTAGAAACCGCTCACATATTTCCCATTATAAAAAGATGGCTTTACTCTGAAAAGGATATTTTTCTGCGTGAAATCGTGTCCAACGCGGCAGACGCCATAACAAAAATGAAGAGGCTGTGCTCGCTCGGAGAGGCCGAATGTCATGATGACTATAAAATTTTTGTCAGTGTGGACAAGACTGCCGGTACACTTACAGTAGAGGACAACGGCATCGGCATGACGGGTGACGAGCTGCGCCGCTATATCTGCCAGATAGCGCTGTCGGGTGCACTTGAGTTCATTCAGAAATACGAGGGCAGTGACGACGGCAAGAGCGAGAACAGCGGTATCATAGGACACTTCGGCCTCGGCTTTTACTCCTCATTCATGGTTGCAAACAGAGTCGAAATTGACACGCTTTCATATGCCGGAGGCGAGGCTGTTCACTGGAGCTGTTCTGATGACGGAAACTATGAGATTTCTCCGTCCGAGAGAACCGAACGCGGAACAGCAGTTATAATGCACATTGCCGATGACGAGACAGAATACCTCGATTCCGCAAAAATCCGCTCGATGCTGGATAGATACTGTGCCTTTATGCCGTATGAAATCTACCTTGAAGCAGGTGAGGAAAGCGACAGCAAGGACGGCAAAGACGCCCCCGAAAAGCCGGTGAACGATACAACACCGCTATGGCTCAAAAAGCCCTCCGAGTGCACTCCGGAGGAATACAAAGAATTTTACCACAAAGTATTCTCCGATTTCAACGACCCGCTTTTCAGCATACACATCAATGCCGACTATCCTCTGAATTTTAAAGGAATACTGTATTTCCCCAAGCTGCGCAGTGAATATGACACGCTTGAAGGGCAGATCAAGCTGTACTACAATCAGGTATTCGTGGCAGACAACGTCAAGGAAATTATACCCGAATATCTCATCATGCTCAGAGGCGTCATCGACTGTCCCGAGCTTCCGCTTAATGTTTCGCGCAGCTATTTGCAGAACAACACATATGTCGCACGTGTATCGGCACACATAGTCAAAAAAATTGCAGACAAGATCAATTCTCTGTGCAATACCGAGCGCGAGGAATTTGAAAAGATTTGGAGCGACATACGCATTTTCATCGAATACGCCGCAGTACGTGACCGTAAATTCTTTGACCGCGTGAAAGACTCAGTCATGTTGCGTCTTACCGACAACAGCTGCGTTACCGTCTCAGAATACTTCGGTGACACAGAGGATAATAATTCCATTAATACCGCCACCGACAGCAAGCAAGAAAAGTCCGGTGAAGGCGACTCAAAGGAAAACAAGCAGTCCCGTACGATATTTTATACCAACGACCCGGCTCAGCAGTCACAGTACATCTCCCTGTATACCTCACAGGGCATAAAGGTAGCTGTGCTCGACCATCTGGTTGACGCACAGTTTATCACAAGCGCGGAAAATGTATATGAAAGCGTGAGATTCATCCGTGTTGATGCCGATGTGACCAAGTTGACTACCGGCGACGGCAACACCGAAAACAAAGATATCACCGAGCTGTTCCGCCGCGTCACCGGCAACGATAAGCTCGAGGTGCGTTTTGAGAGTTTCAAAGACTCCGATACACCTGCCCTTCTCAACCTCAACGAGGATCAGCGCCGTATGGACGATTTCATGAAGGCGTATGCATTTATGACCAAATCAGATGCGGGAGCGCCTCTGGCACCGCAAAGCCTGATAATAAATACCGCGTCTCCGCTTTACAGCCACCTTGAGCAGGTTATGACAGACGGAGGTACCGAGCGTGCCGAATTCATGGCGGGCTATATCTGGCGTCTGTCGCTCATGGCTCACCGCAGGCTCGACGCTGAGGAGCTTAATGCATTTCTGTCCGACAGCTATAAGCTGTTAAACAACTATTAAATGAATGATATCACAGATCGTGAGATAATGATCTCAAATCTGCGTTATGTGAGCAAATGTGAGGCCACACTGCAGGAACTTCGCACTCTCGCGGTTTATGAGTTTACACTTCCCGCGCCGCCGACACCACCGTCGTCTCTCTCTCTCCGAGAGCTGGCACGTTTTTGGAGAAGGCAGATACGGTCAGTTAATGATTTTGACACATATTCTCGCGTAGCTCTGTGTCGGAGACTGTTTATTGAATATGCGGCGGCCGGAGTCAACTGGTGTCAGCTGTTATTTCCTGAGCAAACGCATAGCCTTAGCCCGGAACAGGCAACATACAGCTCAGATCCGGAACATGAGTCAGAATTGAACTCTATAAAGAACGCACAATCATTGCTGTCCTATGTTCAGAACCCCTATTCGGACGAAGCGCTGCTGAGACTGTGCGGTACCGTGCCTCAGGTGCATGCCTGCCGCTCATTCTCCGAGCTGTCTGATGACATAAGTAATGGCATAAGCGACAGCTGTGTCATTCCGATTGAAAACACCTCGGACGGCAAACTGATGAGCTTTTACTCTATCATCGACCGTCTGGAGCTGAAAATAATCCGTACCTGCGATATTGAAAGCAGTGACGGCAGTCAGGCCACACGCTATGCCCTGCTCGCGCGCAACCCGTCCTGTCCGAAATCAGGAGGAGAATACTACCTTGAGCTCAGCATGACAACAGACGGGCATTCACTGTCCGACCTGCTGTCTGCGGCAAGCCGCATGAATTTGTGCATCAGCCGCATAGATTCAGTTCCGCAGCGATATGACGAATCGATTTTAATTCACTATCCCGTGCTTCGCGGTCAGTGCGAAGATTTGCTGTGCTTTATGCTCTACATCGAGCTTGAACGATCGGACTGCACTTTGCTCGGAATGTATAACAATGTATAATAAAACAAAAGGAAATATATAATAATGAAAGATCAGATCACATATACTACCCACGGAACCTGCTCACGTCAGATCACAATAAATGTTGAGGACGGCATTGTTACAGACGTATCTTTTGTCGGTGGCTGCTCCGGTAACACACAGGGAGTGGCAAGTCTTGTCCGCGGAATGAAGATCGAGGATGTAATAGCACGTCTCAAAGGTATTCGTTGTGGCGGCAAGCCCACATCCTGCCCCGACCAGCTGGCCACAGCGCTCGAACAGTATCTTGCAAAATAATTCACTGAAAAACGGAGAACACCGATGTCATATATCGAAGAATATCACAAGTGGCTGTCACTGCCATCGCTTACCGAGCAACAGCGCCTTGAGCTGATCTCAATTGAAAACGATACAAAAGAGCTTGAAGCACGCTTCGGATCTATGCTGTCATTCGGTACTGCCGGGCTGCGAGGCAAAATGAAGCTGGGGTGCAACGCAATGAACGTCTACACCGTGGCACAGGCTACGCAGGGATTGGCCGAATTCATTATATCTCAGGGCGCTTCAGACCGCGCCGTTGCTATCGCTTTCGACAGCCGCAACAATTCGGCACTGTTTGCACATACCGCCGCCTCGGTATTAGCCGGCAACGGTATAAAGGTGTATATCTTCGACGATCTGCGCCCTACCCCAGAGCTGTCCTTTGCTCTGCGCTATTACGGGTGCATTGCGGGAATCAATATAACAGCCTCTCACAATCCCAAGGAATACAACGGTTACAAAGCATATTGGGAGGATGGCGCACAGCTGGCTCCCGATCAGGCTGAACGTATTGCCGCCCACATGAGTGCAATCGACATCGCTACAGGTATAAGCAGCCGTCCGTTTGACAGTGCGGTGTCTGCCGGACTTATAACCATTATCGGCAGTGAAACCGATGAAAAATATCTCGATGCAGTAATTGGGCAGGTAATCGACCGCGACGTCATCACCGCGGCAGCTGATAAGCTGAGCATCGTCTACACTCCGCTTCACGGTGCAGGATACCGTCTTGTTCCCGAGATCATTCGCCGCATAGGCATAAAGCATCTGTACATGGTGCCGGAGCAGTCGACTCCTGACGGCAACTTCCCCACCACACCTAAACCCAACCCCGAGTATCCGCAGGTCTTCAGCTACGGCATCCCGCTTGCCGACCGTATCGGGTGTGACTTAATTATTGCAACAGATCCCGATGCAGATCGCGTCGGCATCATGGTTCGCGGACGCGACGGAAAATTCGTCACACTCAACGGTAACCAAACCGGCTCGCTACTGCTTGATTACATTATTAACGCCTATATACGGACCGGCAAAATGCCGCCGGAGCCGTATGCGGTAAAATCTATCGTTACTACCGAGCTTATGAGCAAGATCTGCCGTGAGAGCGGCGTTGAGCTGTATAACGTGCTGACCGGCTTTAAATACATTGGAGAGGTCATCAAGAAAAAGCAGGCAGAAGGACATGGCAGCTTCATATTCGGAGCTGAGGAAAGCTATGGATACCTCAAAGGCACCTATGCCCGCGATAAAGATGCCGTTGTGGCGACAATGCTGATCTGCGAAATGACGGCGTATTATAAAATGCGCGGTATGACACTGGCAGAGGCTCTTGAGGCGTTGTATGACAAATACGGTTACTCTCTTGAGCGCACTCAGGAAATAATACTGGATGATTACACCGGACATGAACAAATGCAGCACATCATGACCGCGTTGCACTCGCCCGACATAAAAAAAATAGCCGGTGTGTCGGTTGCAACAGTCAGTGATTATCTCAGCGGCAAGGTTTGCAATATGGCCGATGGCACTGAAACAGTAACAGGTCTTCCCTCCTCCGACGTGTTGCGCTTTGAGCTTGAAAACGGAGATGTAATAATTGTCCGTCCGTCCGGGACCGAGCCTAAGGTTAAAATCTACTATCTCATTGCCGCAGAAGATCCGGACAACGCGCAAAAAAAGCTGGCTGAGTATCAGGGGGCGGTTGAAAAATACACCAAATAACAGCGCCAACTTCACATTTTTATTGTCGTGGCTTATCTCAAAGCCGGCAACAAGGTCTTTCCGAGAGGTAACCTTTTCAAAAAGGTTACCTCTCGCTCACTTATGTAAGTTTCTCTCACGTAAACAAGCAGAATGAGCATCTGTGCTGCTCACATACTGCTTTTTTCCACCACCGGCAGCCTTGCCCCCAGTCGACTGAGCAATTCATTGCTGATGCTTCCGTACTCAGCCGCAACAGCCGGAGCCGACAAAGGTGAAACGGAATCGATCAAGGTCGCCACATCACCGACACTGACATTTTGCGCATCGGTAACATCAACTGCAAGCTGATCCATACATATCCGGCCTACGATCGGCACCAACGCATCTCCAATACGCACATATCCAAAGCCGTCCGAAAGGCTCCGGGGTAAGCCGTCGCCGTAGCCGATGGTCAAAATTGCAATGCGGCTGTCGCGCGCTGTGATAAAGGCACGGTCATACCCGACAGATTCTCCTGTCGGCACATTCCGAATCATCGCAACACGCGCCTTGAGTGAAAGCACCGGACGCAGATCCAATTCAAGCCGCGTCTTGTCAGTCGGAGTGCCCAGAACGCCGTACAAAGCTATTCCGGCACGCACATAATCACACTTCAATCCGGGATAGTTCAAAAGTCCACAGCTGCTTTGTATGTGTAGCTTTGGGATCATGATACCGCCGGCTTTAAGTGCATCGATCAGCGTGTAAAAACGCTGTATCTGCCCATGGGTAAAAGCAATATCATCGGGCGCCTGACTTTCAGCACAGCATAAATGCGTGTAAATACCGTCAACCTTAAGATATTTCATGTCAAAAATGCGCCGCACACCCGATGCATCGCTGTCCGCTATTCCCAATCGATGCATACCCGTGTCGATTTTGACATGCACTTGCACCGGCACCTGCTGACTGTTAAGCCGCTCTGCGTAATCCGCATCTATCACCGTCTGCATAAGACGGTATTTTTTCAGCTGTGCGGCACGGTGAACATCAGTATAGCCCAACACCAGAATATCGCCGCGGATTCCGTACCTGCGCAAACTTATCCCCTCGTCAGCCGTTGCAACCGCAAATGCGCGGACACCGTTTTTTTCAAGCAGAGTCGCAATGCAGAACGCACCGTGCCCATACGCCTCAGTCTTAACGACCGCCATAAGCTCACACCCTGACGGCAAAGCTGCGCGCAGAACATCGGCATTATGCACCAGGCTGTCGGTATCAATTTCAATGTATGCGCGGTCTGTGCCGGGACGATATCCATTCATACGCAGTTTCCTGCTGCTTGCATACCGGTTCATAACCGCCGTCACCGAGATACCCGCAGCCAGCGACAGAAGGCTGACAACAGCAAAATGCACAAGGCTGTTATCAACAAGTAGCCACCAAAGTCCTGCCGGACGCGCAAGCATACGCACTACTACAATCATCATAGGGTGCACGATATATACCGCCAGTGCAGTCCCTCTCAACCACATAACTCGCTTTCCGCGAAAATGCAACAGTGCGCCGAACAAAAACAGTACACAAGGCACCAAAAAAACATACATGCTGTCGTGCCGCTGCACACCGAGCCGATGCAATATCAGACCTTCTCCGAGCATCAGTGCAAAGCTGACGGTAAAGCCGGAAATTGCATATCCCAAAGGTAGCCTGCGCCTGCTGTCGGCAATATATCCTCCCAACAGCATAAAAATCGGGGTGAAAAAAACGCCGTTGCGTGTGTAATCAGACACTGAAAACAGCAACCCGTAAAAGCCGCCGACCACCGGGACACCGGAAATAAAACCATAATAACTGTCACCGAAAAGACCTATGACATACAGCACCGCGGCCACGGAAAAGCCACGTTTGTAGTCAAGCTTTCTGACAAGCAGCCATGCAATCGCCGCGCCTGTCATCGCCGCCGGAAGATACCATAGATGGTACACAGTCCCGTCAAACACAATATCCTTGATTATATTCGGCAAAAGATTTTCACACCTGAAATATCCGTTGTAAATGTTTATCGGAAGATAAAACACGATCGCTACAGCGTAAATCAGTGCCATTCGGCAAATGAAGCGCCTCAGCCGTCCGGTATCACGGCTGTATCGTGTAACAGTAAAAAATCCTGACGTCATAAAGAAAAACGGCACTGCAATACGGGCAATGATGCGGGTCAGGATAAAGTCACCTGTCTCACTTATCCCGGAGAGAGGCGATGTATGTACAGCGATTACGAGCAATGAGGCAAAAAGCCGGAACCAGTCTATTCCGGAGTAATATTTATCTCTGTTCATGTCAACTCCTCTGTATCGTAATGACAAAGCCGCCATCATTGTTTCCGGACACACTACCTCCCTGCACCGACCGTACGAATTCCTGCTCCGCTTCTTCCGGGACATAAAACACCTCATAGCACTCCCCGTGCGAAGTATTGCAGACCAGCCTTCTGTCCTCACAAAAGTCCTTCAGAAATGCTATATACTCCTCAAGCGCGAGCTTGCGCTGCTCCATAATACAGGCGTGCGGTCGCCCGATATAGCGAAAATGCCACGGCTCGTGCGCGATTTCGGTAACATCCTGCTTATCAGCCGAATAGCGCTCGACAAAACCGTAGTCTGCGGCCACATGTCTGAACTTTTGGCAAATACCGGAATACGGAAAGTCGGGGCGGATAAAATCTATGCGGTCCGAAAAAATACCAAGATCGATCGCAAGTCCCGTCTGATGCTCACTGCAGCCAGGCAGTGCAACATATTTTCGGGTAAACTCCTCACCATTGTCACGAAGTGAATCATTATATAACTGAGTCTGCTCGCTCATAGAGCGGTATCCGCTTACGGGAACGATCATTCCTCCCGCGTCTATATCACTCAACGCGGCACGCAGTGCCTCAGCCGCTTCGCGGCGCATCAGTATCCCGGGATAGCGCTCATCAGGTGCAACGAGCTCTGACGGTATGCAATCCGCAAGCGGGTGTGTCGCATTAACAAGGACTAAGTTGCCCGTATTTGTTTTGGGCAGGATCAGTTGCAGGGTACTCATCGTTTATGTACAATCCAAGCAGCTTGTCCAGCATCTCCGGGAAGGACAGGCCGATTCCTTTCATCATATTCGGATAGCGGCTGTGAGAAGTAAACCCGGGAATGGTATTTACCTCGTTAAAAACTATCTCTCCCGCAGCAGTCAGAAACATGTCAACGCGGGCAAAGCCGGAACACCCCAGCGCACGGTAAATAACAACTGCGGCCTCCTGTATCCTTTTCTCTGTCGTGGCATCTATGCGTGCCGGGATGTGAATTTTAGAGGTTTTGAGCGTATATTTTTCAGTATAGTCGAAAAATCCGCCCGAGAGCTCGATCTCATCTACTCTGCCGACGGTCAGTTTGTCAATACCCATCACTGCACAACCGACCTCAAACCCATCAATAGCCTGCTCAACAATCACCTCGCTGTCATGAATAAATGCCAGCCCGACCGCTGCCTCCAGCTGCTCCGGTACCGTAACCTTTGTAATTCCGAACGACGAGCCGGCACGAACAGGCTTGACAAACAGCGGGTACGACAGCTCGCGCCGTATGCGATCAAGTGCTTCAGCCATATCGCAACGACGGAATGTCACCGACACAGGAACGTCAATCCCCGCAAGGCTTACCAGCTTATGTGCTCTGTCCTTGTCCATACAAAGTGCCGAACTGAGCGTCCCGCAACCGACAATTGTTATGCCCGCCAGTTCAAGCATACCCTGAACAGTGCCATCCTCTCCGTTTTTACCGTGAAGCACCGGCAGCGCAAGATCTATCTGTACAAGCGTATATACTCCGTTTCTGAGTTCAAGAAATCCGCCGTCAGATCTGTTCTGAGAAAATACGACCGGATACAGATTATCCGCATCGCAACACCATATATCGTCACGTACATTTTCGTACAGACCTGTATAGTGAAACCAATCTCCGTCCTTAGTGATGCCGATTGGAATTATTTCAAAGCGTTCAGTATCAATATTCGTCATAACCGAGTAGACCGATTGTAACGAAACCCCGTACTCGCTGGAATGACCTCCGAAAATGACTGCAATTTTTTTCTTTTTCATGTCAGATACCTTCTCATATAACTGTGGTGATATTATAGCATTTTTTATGGTGATAAACAATGCCCAAGGCACTATTTTAAACAATAATTAATAAAAAAGCCACTGCACAGCATAGCCTGCCGTGCAGTGGTCAGGTTAATTATTTGTACTTATCGACATATTCGTCAATCAGTGCCTGAATTCCGCGCATTTCCGACTCAGTGTTGAAAATTTTAGTAAAATTAGTATCAGATGCCGACTTATAATGTGTGCTGATGTAGCCGTCAAAGCCTTTGGCTCCGCCGCCGAACTGCCTGTCGCTGCAGAATGAGTAATCCTGTCCGACAGCACTTTTGCCCGTGACGAGAGTATAGCACATTTGCGCCGTAATATATCCTGCAAGTGGATTGGGGTGATGGGTATCACCGTTGTTTTTAATAAATGTCGTTTGAGTGTAAATAAAGCTGCTGTTTTCGACCTCAGCCTTTCTTCTGATCATATCGTACACCAGCTGTCCCCAGTCAACGACCGACACACCCATTTGCCGCAATGTCGGCAGTGCATTGAGAATATTGGTGTGATTTCTCAGGCAGGTGTACGAATGATTGACATAAACGAACTGCACACCCGGCTTGGTGAATCTCTTCATCACGTTTTTCACATCGCTGACAAAGTTTGAATTGTTCTCGCCTGCCTCTGATATGAACACTATGTCAATATCCGAAAGATCGACGTCTGCCAAAAGATCCTTTCCGATACCGGGACTGCCGCTGCCTCCGGTTTTATCACCATCGGGCGTAAAGTCGCGCAAGCGATGACCTCCGTACGTGAAATCATACACAGTAACATTTTCGCCGTTCGCACGGCAGATCTGATAGAAAATCCCATAGTCCTGCTGGCGCTGATTGCCCAACTCCACACACCCGCCGTAGTATACAAACGAGTTGCCGATAAACGCTACCTTTTTGCCGTCAATGCTCACGCCGGTTTCGTACAGCGCCTCATCTATGCCGGAAGCAAGTGTGTTACTGCCACTGTCAGATATCAGCTTTTCAATTTTCTCCATAGCTTTTTTATACCCCGTAATGCCACCCGCCGAAATGACAACACTGCCGTCCGCGGTCTTAATGATGTAATCACCGGATTTCAGCTCATCGGTTGCAGAACTCTTTCCCGC
>URHI01000062.1 GCA_900547565.1 uncultured Eubacteriales bacterium
CGGCGTCGGACCGACAGCTCCCCTGCATCATCCGGCCTTTTCGCCCGATGAGCGCGCGCTGCCGGTCGGGGCGGCGTATCTTGCAGCGGTGGCTGCAAAAGCGCTGTGCGCCACCGATTCCTTTGCCACCCGCTTATAGTCCTGCAGAAATGCGCTTACCATATGTTATTTCATTTACCGATTGCCGCAAAGAAACGGAGTCCTCCCTCGAGAACTCCGTTTCTTTGCGCTACAGTAGGGACAAATCCGTTGCAGGCTTTTCTGCGCGAAGGTATACGATTTCATTGACGATGATAGGAAAAAATTCGCCGCCTTCCGGGCTATCAGCCCCATGCCGGCAACAAAGCCTACGCAATCGTATCATCGCAAAATCGAGGCTTATCTTACCTTGACCGTGTATAGCTTATATTCATTTTCGCCCAATACGGTTTCTGTTCCTGATGAAGACTGTTTAATTATCTTGATTACATTGCCGTGTTCGTCAAGCTGACGTATCTGTTTTTCTTTGATATCGTTGCCAGAGTAAGATGTAAACTCAACAAGAACTCCGTCAGCGTTGTATGAATACACCCATTTTGATGCAGTCCCAAAATGCCGTTCCGTTATTTTTCCGTCTCGATTATACAAGCGGTACTCGTTCTCGCTGTCAACAGTCTATCGCAAGTTTAAAGCCATATTATCCATGAAATAAAAAATACATCCTTAAAATGCCGAAAGGTACATAATCACTATTATGCCGGCGTAGGCATTGAAAGATTTTGTATCTTGTTACAAGAGATTATTTTGCCAAAGTCATTGACTTTACCACTTTAGTGTGATAAAATGGTAGAGTGAAAAGGCAAGCCCGAAAAAGTAACGCAAAAAGGCGTAGCATTGTTTTGAAGAAAGGAAATCCAGATAATGAACATCCATTCTGAATCTATCGACCGGCTTTTCAAAACCATTCTTCAGCTCGGTTCGATAGACGAATGTTACAGGTATTTTGAGGATCTGTGCACCATAAAGGAGCTACAGTCTATGGCGCAAAGACTTGACGCCGCAATATTGCTTTCCGAGGGCGTCAGCTACCAGAAGATAGTTGAATTGGTCAACATCAGCTCGGCAACTATCTGCCGGGTCAATAAATGTCTGAATTATGGCGAGGGAGGCTATCGTACCGCCATAGAAAAGCTCAAAAATGAGGAGGCAAGAGACGATGACACAGCCACTTCGTGATACCGGTGAATCCATACTGTTTTCGTTGCGCTCGCTATACGGCCAGCATGGCTATTCACATTATAAGATGAATAAATTCGAGGAATACGACCTCTATGCACACAATAAGGACTTTCTTATTTCCGACAGCGTAATAACCTTTACCGACGGCAACGGTAAGCTGCTTGCCCTGAAGCCGGACGTGACTCTTTCGATAGTAAAGAACTCGAGGGATCGTTCCGATGTGCTCCAGAAGCTGTATTACAACGAAAATGTATACCGCATGTCCAAGGGAAGCCGCAATTTCAAGGAGATAATGCAGGTCGGGCTGGAATGTATCGGCAAGGTCGATGATTACTGCGTTTATGAAGTGCTGAAGCTGGCGCAAAAAAGCCTTGATGTTATCAGTCGCAACAATGTGCTCAGCGTATCACATCTCGGTATACTGTCCGAGGTCATGGACAACATCGGTGTTCCCGGCGGGAGCAAGGCAGAGGTGCTTCGCCTTATCGGTGAAAAGAATCTGCATGAGCTTGGCTCGTTGCTCGGAAAACTCGGTGTGTGTGAAGGGAGCATCGATCTGCTTCGTCGCCTTCTGAGTATACGGGGACGGACCGACGAAGTGCTGCTTAAGACAGGAGAGCTGCTGTGCGGTGTGGTCAGCGACGATACAATGGCACACTTTACAAGTGTGCTTTCGGCACTTTCGTCGGAGAAAAATCTCAGCATCGACTTTTCGGTAGTCGGTGACATCAACTACTATAACGGCTTCGTCTTCAAGGGCTTTGTAGAGGGCATACCCACCAGCCTGCTGTCGGGCGGTCAGTATGATATGCTCATGCGAAAAATGGGACGTTCGTCGGAAGCGATAGGCTTTGCCGTCTATCTTGATATGATAGAGCAGTACATCCGTAAGCCGGAGAAGTATGATGTAGATGTCGTGTTGCTGTACGACGGTACAAGCTCGCTCTCACGGATCGGCGAAGAGGTGCAGCGGCTGACCGAGGGCGGCGAAAGCGTGCTTTCAGCAAGCGTTCTGCCGTTGCAGGTCAAATACAGAAAATTATTGAAAATGCAGAATGGGAGGGTAGATATCGTTGAAACCAATGCTTAATATTGCCCTGCCGAAGGGACGGCTCGGTGAAAAGGTATACGGTATGTTCGAGACAGCCGGATTCCCGTGCCCCTCGATTAAAGAAAATAACCGCAAGCTGATTTTTGAGAACGATGAGGTCGGCGTACGCTATTTCTGGGTCAAGCCGTCAGATGTGGCGATATATGTCGAGCGCGGCGCGGCGGATATCGGCGTTGCCGGAAAGGACATTCTTCTTGAATATGAGCCGGATATTTTTGAGCTTCTTGACCTCAAAATAGGTAAGTGCCGTATGGCGGTGGCCGCAAAGAAGGACTTCCGTGACGATGCGGGCAGAACGCTCCGCGTGGCGACAAAGTTTTCGAAGATCGCCGAGAACTACTATTTTTCCTGCGGCCGCGACATTGATATTATACATCTTAACGGCTCTATTGAGATTGCCCCGATACTGGGACTTTCGGACGTGATCGTGGACATCGTTGAGACCGGAACGACACTGCGTGAAAATGATCTTGTGGTCATTGACACCGTTGTGCCGATAAGCGCACGTCTCATAGCAAACAAATCAAGCTATAAATTCAAAGGCGAAGCCATTGACAGAATCGTTTCCGGAATGGCAAAGCAGGTGGAGGAATCGGTATGATTCGGATCTTGAAATACGGAGAGGTCGCAAATTCCGACATTTTTGCACGGGCAGTACCCGCTGTAAATGTCGAGGCGATCGTCTCCGAGATCATTGCAAACGTAAGAGAAAGGGGAGACGCTGCCCTTTTTGAATACTGCAAAAAGTTCGACAAAGCGGAGCTTACTTCGCTGCAGGTGTCTGAGGCTGAGATAGACGAGGCGCTGGCACAAACCGCGCCCGAGCTTATAGAAATAATGAAAAAAGCCGCTGCAAATATACGCAGGTTTCATGAGCGGCAGGTCCGCAACAGCTTTATAATCAACAATGAGGATGGTATCGTTGTAGGTCAGAAGATAATTCCAGTAGACCGCGCCGGACTTTACGTCCCGGGTGGCACGGCTGCATATCCTTCTACCGTGCTTATGGATGCAATTCCCGCGAAGATCGCAGGGTGCCGCGAGGTCGTGATCGTCACTCCGCCCGGTTCCGACGGCAGTATCAATCCGGCTATTCTTGCCGCTGCGAGCATTGCAGGTGTGGACAGGATATTCAAGGTCGGAGGTGCTCAGGCGATCGCCGCGCTGGCATACGGTACAGAGACTGTTCCGAAGGTGGATAAGATCGTCGGTCCGGGCAATGCTTTTGTCGCCGAGGCGAAAAAGCAGGTGTTCGGCAGAGTTTCGATAGATATGATCGCCGGACCGAGCGAGATACTTATTGTTGCCGACCGAGATACAGACCCCCGCTTTGCCGCCGCCGACCTGCTCTCTCAGGCAGAACACGACAAAATGGCAAGCGCAGTTCTTGTAACCGATTCCATGGAACTGGCAGTGGCGGTGCAAAAGCAGCTGGAGGCTCAGATCCCACTGCTGGAGCGTGCTGAAATTGCGCGTGCTTCCATTGATAATAACGGCAAGATCATTGTCGCCGATACGCTTGACGCGGCTATTGAGATTGCAAACGAGATAGCACCCGAGCATCTTGAGCTTTGTGTTGACTCGCCATTTGATTATCTCGATAAGATCCGCCACGCCGGGTCTATCTTTATGGGACGAAACTGCCCGGAGGCACTTGGCGATTATTTCGCAGGCCCTAACCACACGCTTCCCACCAGCGGCACGGCAAAATTCTCAAGCCCGTTATCGGTTGATGACTTTATCAAAAAGACTCAGTACACATATTACACGCGCGATGCTCTGAGCAGGGTGGCAAAGGACGTTGCCGCCTTTGCCAAAGCCGAGGGGCTTACCGCTCACGCAAAAAGCGCGGTCATCCGTACAGAGGAGGATGCAGAGTGAGCCGTTTTTTCAGTGAAAAATACAACACGTTGACCCCATATACTCCGGGCGAGCAGCCGAAGGGGCAGCAGTACATCAAGCTCAACACCAATGAAAATCCCTTTCCCCCCTCGGTGGCGGCACAGAAGCTCGCCGCCGCCGAGGCGGCAAGGCTGGAGCTTTATTCCGACCCGGAATGTCGGGATCTGGTTGCCGCTGCCGCAGAAATACTTGGCGTGGCGGGGGACGAGATAATATTTACAAACGGCTCGGACGAGATACTGAATTTTGCCTTTATGGCCTTCTGTGACGAGCATCATCCCGCCGTTTTCCCGGACATAACCTACGGCTTTTACCCCGTGTTTGCCGAGCTGAACCGTGTTCCGTACACCGAGATACCGCTGAACCCCGATTTCACGATAAACGTCGGAGATTATATAGGCGTCGGAAAGACGGTTTTCATTGCCAACCCAAACGCCCCCACAGGCATCGCCCTTCCGCTCTCCGACATCGAGAGCATCGTCCGAAGCAACCCGGATAATGTGGTGGTTATCGACGAGGCTTATGTCGACTTCGGAGCCGAAAGCGCGGTCAGCCTCACTCGCAGATACGATAATCTGCTTGTGACACAAACATTTTCAAAGTCCCGGTCTCTGGCGGGAGCGCGTCTTGGCTTCGGCATAGGATGTCCTTGCCTTATCCGCGACCTGAATACCATTAAATACTCCACAAATCCCTATAATGTCAATCGCATGACCATGGCGGCAGGTATCGGTGCGCTAACCGACCGCGAATACTTCGCCGATAACTGCCGCGCGATAGAGCAGACACGCGAGTGGACGTCCGATGAGCTGAGGGCGCTTGGCTTCACCGTCCTTGATTCAAAGGCGAACTTTGTGTTTGCCGCGCACGGCCGGATCTCCGGAAAGGAGCTTTACCTCAATCTCAAGCAAAACGGTATCCTTGTCCGCCACTTTGATTCGGCACGGCTGACAGACTTCAACCGAATCACGATTGGCAGCATGGAGCAAATGCGGACGCTTATCAGCACCATCAAAAAAATTCTGGAGGATATGCCATGAGAAGCACAGAAATCAACCGCAGGACCGCCGAGACAGACATAAAGATATCTCTGTCGCTTGACGGAAGCGGACGCAGTGAGATATCAACCGGATGCGGTTTTCTCGATCACATGCTGACACTTTTCGCAAAGCACGGCTGTTTCGATCTGACGGTTGCCTGCAAGGGAGATACACACATCGATTACCACCACACAGTAGAGGATATAGGCATCACTCTGGGCACGGCGTTTGCCGAGGTCCTCGGCGACAAGCGCGGTATTGTCCGTTACGGCGACACCACGCTCCCCATGGATGAAGCTCTCATCCTTTCGGCGGTGGATCTGTCCGGGCGGAGTTATCTCGGCTACGCTATGCAGATCCCAACCGAAAAGGTCGGTGACTTTGACACAGAGCTGGTTGAAGAATTCTGGCTCGGCTTTGTACGCAACGCCGCCTGCACGCTCCATATCCGTATGCTTTCCGGAACAAACTCCCACCACATCATAGAGGGATGCTTCAAGTCGGTAGCGCGCAGTCTGCGCAAAGCAGTGAGCATTGACGAAAAATTCGCCGACGATATTCCGTCCACCAAAGGAGTTTTATAATGGTCGCCATTGTTGATTACGGAGTAGGCAATCTCTTTTCTCTGCAAAGCTCATTTGAGGCGATCGGCACGGATGCCACGGTCACAGCCGACCGCGAGACCATAGCGCGTTCCGACAGCATCATACTTCCCGGAGTCGGCGCATTTGAGGACGCCGCGAAAAAGCTGCGCTCCTCCGGCCTTGCGGACTTCATCTGCGAGCAGGCGGGACTCGGAAAGCCTCTTTTGGGTATCTGCCTCGGTATGCAGCTGCTTTTTGATAAAAGCTACGAATACGGCGAGCATGAGGGGCTTGGTCTGATACACGGGACGGTACGTCCCATTGCCGATGTTGCTCCTGCGGGCTATAAAATTCCTCATATCGGCTGGAACGCCCTGCACTTCACAAAGCCGAACGACCTTTTTGCCGGACTGAACGAGGGCGACTGTGTTTATTTCGTACATTCATATTACGCAACGGATTGCGAGGCTGCCGTCATCGCAACGACCGAATACGGCGCAGCTCTTACCGCCGCGGTAGCATCCGGAAACGTGTTCGGGTGCCAGTTTCATCCCGAAAAGAGTGGGGAAGTGGGCCTGAAAATACTCAAGGCATTTTCCGAAATGAAGGGGGAGAGTCATGCTGATATATCCTGCAATAGATCTGTATGAGGGCAAGGCAGTTCGTCTTTTCAAAGGCGACTATGCCCAAATGACGGTATACAGCAATGACCCGCCTGTGCTTGCCGAAGACTTTGCCGGATGCGGTGCGACTCATATGCATATTGTCGACCTTGAGGGCGCAAAAACCGGCAGGACTCCGAACATGAAAACCATTCTCGAGATAAAGGAGCGCGGCGGGCTTTTCTGTCAGGTGGGCGGCGGTATACGCAGCATGGAGGTGGTCGACCGTTACCTCGGCGCAGGGCTTGACCGTGTCATTCTCGGCACCGCGGCAGTGACCGAGAGCGGCTTTGTCGAGCGCGCGGTTGAAAAGTACGGTGAAAGGATCGCCGTGGGGATAGACATAAAGGACGGCTTTGTGGCCATCCGCGGCTGGACAGAAAAGTCGGATTGGAATGCCTTTGACTTCTGTCATAAAATGCAGAATATTGGAGTGAAGACACTGATCTGCACCGATATTTCAAAGGACGGCGCGATGAGCGGAACTAATCACGAGCTTTACGGCAGGCTTATGAAATCCTTTGACATGAATATCATCGCGTCAGGCGGTGTTTCTTCCGTTGAGGATATCAGGCGGCTTGCCGATGTCGGACTATACGGTGCTATCGTCGGAAAAGCGTACTATACCGGGGCGATCGACCTCGGCAAGGCTATTGAGGTGGCAAAATGATAACAAAAAGAATTATGCCCTGTCTTGATGTAAGAGACGGCAGAGTCGTTAAGGGAGTCAACTTCGAGGGGCTTCGGGATGTCTCCTCTCCCGTTGCTCTGGCGGAATATTACAGTGCCTGCGGCGCGGACGAATTGGTCTTTTATGACATCACCGCTTCCTCCGATGGACGCGCGATCTTTACCGATATTCTTACCGAGACTGCAAAGAGGGTATTTATCCCGCTTACGGTCGGAGGCGGCATCAACACGCTTGACGATTTTGACAGGGTGCTGAAATGCGGTGCAGACAAGGTCAGCGTCAACTCGGGAGCGATACGCAATCCGTCGCTGGTTTATGAGGCGGCAAAGCGCTACGGTAATCAGTGCGTGGTGCTTTCGGCAGACGTCAAGCGGGTCGACGGCACATTTCACGTTTTTGCCAAGGGCGGCCGTGAGGACACGGGCATGGAGGCCATCAGCTGGATACGCCGCTGTGTCGATAACGGCGCAGGCGAGATAGTTGTCAATTCCATAGATACCGACGGCGTAAAGGGCGGATTCGACCTTGAAATGCTGAGAGCCGTATGTGATGCGGTGTATGTTCCTGTCATTGCATCGGGCGGTGCGGGAAAGATACAGGACTTCATTCAGCTGTTCAGCTCCATTCCCGGCGTTGATGCAGGCCTTGCCGCATCGATCTTTCATTTCGGCGAGGTCCGGATAGCCGATCTCAAACGTGAAATGGTAAAAAACAATATTCCAACAAGAATTTATGGAGATATATAATGATAAACATTGACGAACTGAAATTTGACGAAAAGGGTCTGATCCCCGCGATAATCGTTGACTCTGTGAGCAAGCGCGTATTGACCCTTGCGTATATGAACCGTGAAAGCCTGGAGATCTCACTTGAAAAACAGCTGACCTGCTTCTGGAGCCGCTCCCGGCAGAAGCTATGGCTAAAGGGCGAAACCAGCGGCCACTTTCAGCACATTGTGTCGATCACTGCCGATTGCGACAAGGATGCGCTGGTGGTCATCGTAGAGCCAGACGGCGCGGCGTGCCATATCGGCACCTTCTCCTGCTTTGAAAATCCGGTGTTTCAGAGTGAGGATCGCCATGAATTTTCCTATGAAGGACTTATGAAGCTGATCGAGGGCCGAAAGGTCGAGAAAAAGGAAGGCTCATACACCTCATATCTCTTTGAAAAGGGGCTTGACAAGATACTCAAAAAGATCGGAGAGGAAAGCACCGAGGTAATCATTGCCGGCAAGGCAGAGGACAAAAAAGAAACTATCTATGAGATAGCAGATCTTGCATATCATGTCATGGTACTGATGGTCGAGGCAGGAATCAGCCTTGAGGATATTCATAAAGAGCTGGCATCAAGACACGTCATTGACCACAAGGTCAAGCAGGAGAAAATGACCAAGTGATGTTTGATCTTCATACGCACACAACCTTCAGCGACGGCAGAAACAGTCCTGAGGAAATGGTGCTCTCGGCAATCGGAATGGGTATGTCAACTCTCGGCATATCCGACCACTCATACACCTCCTTTGATGAGAGCTATTGTATCCCACGTCACAGGCTTGAGGAGTACAAGTCATGCATAAGAATGCTGAAGGAAAAATACCGCGATCGGATTGAGCTCCGTCTGGGACTTGAGAAGGACTATTATTCCGATACCGTCGATGACGGCTGCGATTATCTCATCGGGTCGGTCCACTATATGAAGATCGGCGAGGAATACGTCCCGGTGGACAGGTCGGCTAAAACTCTCATTGATGCGGCGTCACGTCACTTCGGCGGAGATATATACAGTCTTGCGGAGATATACTACAGCACCGTATCTGATGTTATCACCCACACGCATGCCGACATAATCGGTCACTTTGACCTTTTCAAAAAATTCAACCGGGACGGTTCGATATTCGATGAAACAGCGCCGCGATACAAAAAAATGGTCATCGACGCGGCAGACAAGCTGCTTGCCTGCGGTGTTCCGTTCGAGATCAACACCGGCGCGATCTCACGCGGTTATCGGGACGACACATATCCCTCGCCCGAGATGATCGGGTACATCAAGGCGCGCGGCGGAAAGCTGATTCTCTCCTCCGACAGCCACTCGGCGAAGGGGTTGTGCTTTGCGTTCGGACAGTTTGAGGAGTGTATAGGATCTGTTCTTTGACAGAAGGGCTGAATGGGACGGTAAACGAAACCTCGCCGAGCTGTGCCTTGGCTTCCTCTATCGGCATGAACACATCGGCATTCGGTGTATTGATGCCTTGGATATGCTCATCCAGACGATATTTGCTGTCGCTCATGCACGGGAGCTGTGAAAGATGGTTAGAAGCACGTAAAAATAATGAAACGATTCTTGTTTGTTATGTATATGTAGAAGACATACTTAAAAACTTCACGTCAAGTGTACAAGATTTTCTGTATATTGATGGGTCGTTTATTGGAACTATATCTTGTCTTGAACATGAAAGCAATCCAAGTATCGATCCCTTGATTTTGAGAACTGAATGGTATCTATACGCAATCACACTGCACAATCAAGGAAAAACTGATGATGAGATTAGACAAGGGTTGGCCCAGCAGTTTAATTTAACTTTTGGTAGTGATGATTGGACTTTTCAATCATTTCGGCTGAAGTTGAAATTGGCTCTCGCGGAGGATATAGTCGAGAAAACTTAAAATTATCTTTCGATGGATTAAGAGCTTTATTCAATTTTTATTGGTTCCAGTATGCCGCATACAGTATAGCAACCCTTGATACAGTTAATGTGTATACTCCCGCAACGGCACAAGATGTTGCTATAGAAAAAGCATATGCAAAAAGCCTGTGTAAAGACATCCGTGCCGTTATCCAACAAGCTCAACAAGCACAAACAAGCGGTGGATACAATGCAGATAACTTTCAACCCACCCTACTAAAAGCTGGGACAAAAATATATAGAGTGTGTCAGGATAGTTCCCATCTATACCAAGGTGCTTGGTATACAACAGGAAATGACGTAACAAATGCAAATTTTGATTATAATACTATCTATAATGGAACACAACTTTCACGCGATTACCCTAACTACAAAATAGCAGAATATGTAGTAAACAACGATATTGTCGTAGCATATGGGAAAGCATTAGCAAATACACAATATGGTTCGGGTGGATTTACACAATATTATATTGAAAACTGGGAGCAAAACATAATTTTCAACAATGTTGTTTACGATTTAATAAACATTCCCTGACATAAAGAGGTACACACATGATTGATATAGTTGCTGGTAAAATAATTTTGTGCCAATCTAAATTCTCAATAAACCCTTCCTTGAAGCCATCGGAATTGGAGAAAAATATCGCAAGCCAGATTTTAACTCAATACAGTACAGATACAAATTATTTACACTACACTGTTGCCTGTGATATAAATCCCGACGAGTACGTGTATACAGGTGTTTGTTTTTTTGAAGAAACTTTGCAATGTATTAAATTTTTTCCTCAACATAAGTCAAATGTTTTATCAAGTCTGAAAGCCACTAATATGGACTTAGATTTGGCGCGTAATCTTGCTTTTAGTTGGTTTGAAACCAATTTCCCGAAACAGACGGTTTGGCCGTGGGGTACAGTTAGATTTTGTCCC
This sequence comes from uncultured Eubacteriales bacterium, assembly GCA_900547565.1. Taxonomy (GTDB): domain Bacteria; phylum Bacillota; class Clostridia; order Oscillospirales; family CAG-272; genus UMGS1002. Next base: position 10,821 of record URHI01000062.1, read on the forward strand.
GGATCAGATTCCATCTATGGTACACCTAACATTCTACTTCAATATAAGTAAATACAGCATTATTACTATGCACCGCTAATATGGTAGAAAACGCACTAAAGAGTAAAACAAATTTGTAAAAATGGAGAATTAAATGAAACTGTGTGACCATATTCTATCAATTTATCGTAACGAGATTGAAAACGGGAATCAACCTCTTTATATTTCCACTCCCAAATATGTAGACAAAAATGCTACTGCAGAAATATACGTCATTCTGAAGCATAAGCTTCAGAATTATAGTTTAGACGGTATTCAAGAGTATAGGTATACTGATTATCGTTTTCCGCAAGAACGCTACTTTGGTTGCTCTGCTTGTGGGCACTATATTTCTGGACCTTTAGATGAAAAACAGCTATGTTGGTTTAAGTACTCCGATTTGGATTATCCAAATGATAAAGTAAAAGCAACCAACGAAAATATATATATAGAGGATGGTGTATATGGTAAGCAAATGATCCCTGTACTTTGCCTAAAGTCATAATTATCACCTCGGGTAATAGCGATATATTGTTTGATTTGTAAACAATTATATAACTATACAAGGTAAATTAATAGTAACCCCCAAATAATCCTGCATCAAATTGCAAAAGAAAACCTCCGAGTTTGCATCTCGGAGGTCCGTTGTAAATATGATTGGTCATTTCCAGGGCAGAGTGGCTTCGGAACGGCACAAACGTGTAAAGTATTCCTCAACATTCAGTCC
>URHI01000063.1 GCA_900547565.1 uncultured Eubacteriales bacterium
ACAAGTGCAACGGCACTTGCTGCCGCCACCACAGACACGGTAATGGCGAAAATCTTGGCGTAGTTGGGGCGCTCGGGCTCCCTTCTCCAGCATCTGAACATATCTAATACCCTCCTTCGGTATATTTTTTGACATTATATATCTCTGCACATATATTATAACACATTATGCCCAGCAAAGCCATGAATTATTTGTAAATTTATTCTTATTTATTTGTGAAAATCAGGTGAAGAAAAGGAAAATTTGCTCAGCCTCTTTATTTCGGCTGAAAAATTTGTTATAATAATATGAAATATTGTTTTTACAGGTGAAAGCATGACCTACCGTGAAATATACCGCCGCCTGTCCTCGGCCGGAATAGATAACGCCGATACCGATGCAGCACTGTTACTTGAGCACTTCTGCGGCGTCAGCCGGGCGTCTCTTCCGTTTCGCCGGGATGAGGACTTTAGCTCGCCCGCGCTGGCAGAGGCGGTAAAACGGCGCGAGAGTCGCTGTCCTCTTCAATATATCCTCGGTCGCTGGGGCTTTTGCGGTCTGGAGTTCTATACCGCTCCCGGCGTGCTTATTCCCCGGGCAGACACCGAGCTTATCGCCACCGCCGCCATAAACGCACTTCCGCCCGGTGCACGTATTGCCGACCTCGGCTGCGGAAGCGGATGTATCGGGATAACCGTGCTGCATGCACGGCCTGATGTCACCTGTACCTCGGTCGACATTTCACCCGCCGCGCTGGAGCTGACGCAAAAAAACGCCGGACGCTACGGACTCGGAAATCGTCTGCGTCTGCTTGAGGGCAACATGCTGGAGCAAAGCACCTGGCAGGCGCTCGGTAGGCTGACCGCCGTCATATCCAACCCACCATACATTCCGCACAGTGAGCTTGCCGGACTTGCCCCCGAGCTTGCGTTTGAACCTGCCGAGGCACTTGACGGAGGCTCTGACGGCCTCGATTTTTACCGTGTCCTGATATCCCGCGGCGCGGCATCGCTGGACAGTCAAGGCTTTATTCTGTTCGAATGCGGCACCGGGCAATCAGCCGACATATCGGCGCTCGGGAAAGCGGCGGGACTTGAACCGCAGGTGCTGTACGACATAGAAAAGCGCGACCGCGCGGTAATGCTTCGGCGCGAGTGAGTCAGCACACTAAGGACAAAAACACTGCTTAAAGCTTCAGCATATGCTGTACAGAGGCGCAAAGCGCTATCATACATGAAAGGTACAGGTGTTTCATTGAACATCGCAGTATTAGCCGGGGGACTGTCCCCCGAAAGAGATGTATCGCTGGTCTCCGGCGGACTTATCGCCCGGGCACTGGCGGAACGCGGACATAAAATCCTGCTTATCGACCTTTACGAAGGCCTTAACCCTACCTGCGACCCACTGTCACTGTTCAGCACGGACGTGGAACAGTCCGGACGCATTGCCGAAACCGTCCCCGATCTCGACGCACTGCGCGCACGTCACGCCGGACGCCGCTCCGAGATCGGCCCGGGTGTGCTCGAGGTCTGCTCGGCCGCAGATGTGGTGTTTTTGGCACTTCACGGCGGCATGGGAGAGGACGGGCACATTCAGGCAACGCTCGACAGCTTCGGCATACGCTACACCGGCTCGGGCTACGTCGGCAGTCTGCTCGCCATGGATAAGGATATTTCCAAGCGTATGCTGGCACGCGCCGGTATCCCGACCGCCCCATGGATATATTACAACGCCGCAACCGACAGCACCTCGCGCGTGACAGCCGAGATAGGACTGCCCTGCGTGGTGAAGCCGGGCGGCTGCGGCTCAAGCGTCGGCGTGTCTATAGTGGAAAACGAGACACAGCTGGCGGACGCTATCTCTGTGGCGTGCAAATATCAGTCCGACCTTGTCATAGAACGCAAAATATGCGGGCGCGAGTTTTCGGTCGGAATACTGGGCGACACCGCATTGCCGCCAATCGAAATTATCCCACTGCACGGCTTTTATGACTACAAAAACAAATATCAGAGCAGCATGACACGGGAGGTCTGCCCGGCCGACCTGACACCGCAACAGGTGGAGCGCGTCAGCGACTATGCCCTGCGGGCATTCCGGTGCCTGCGCCTGCGCGGCTATGCACGCGGCGACTTTATTATGGATGACAATGGAGAGTTTTGGTGCCTTGAATTCAACACGCTGCCCGGCATGACCCCCATCAGCCTGCTCCCGCAGGAGGCGGCCGCCGTCGGCATAAGCTACGGCGAGCTGTGCGAACGCATTGTCGATATGGTACTCAAAGCATAATTATCCCCAAAAGGACGTATATATCATGGAAGATCAAGCAAAAATCGAGCTTCTGTCGCTTTTGCCCAATGAGCTGGAGCAACTCATGGCAGACATCGGCGAGCCGCGTTACCGTGCACGCCAGTTGTTTGAACAGCTTCACCGCGGACGGACGCCCGAACAAATGTCAAATATCGGCAAGCTCACGCGCGCACGCCTCGCCGAGGTCGCCGACTGCCACCTGCCGCACATACGGCGCAAGCTGGTTTCTGCCGTTGACGGGACAGTCAAGTATCTGTTCGAGCTGGCCGACGGTAACTGCATTGAAACTGTCGTAATGAAGTACAACCACGGCAATACCGTTTGCGTGTCCTCTCAGGTGGGATGCCGCATGGGCTGTGCCTTCTGCGCCTCAACTATAGGCGGGCGTGTCCGCAATCTCTCCCCCGGTGAAATTCTCGGGCAGGTCATCATGGCACAGGCTGACACGGGCGAACGCATTTCAAACATTGTCATGATGGGCATCGGCGAACCGCTCGACAACTACGATAATGTGATAAAATTTCTGCAGCTTGTCAACAACGAGCAGGGACTTAACATCGGATACCGTCACATTTCGCTGTCGACCTGCGGACTCGTCGACGGAATTCGCCGCCTGAAGCAGGAAAATCTGCCCATAACACTGTCAATTTCACTGCACGCGGCCGATGACGAAACGCGCTCGCGCATAATGCCGGTCAACCGGAGGTATAATATAAGTCAGTTGCTCGACGCCTGCCGCGATTATTACGACGCCTCCGGCCGGCGGATCTCGTTCGAATACACACTTATTGCCGGACAGAACGACTCGCCCGCCCAGGCCGAAGCGCTATCCCGGCTGCTGAATTCCAGTCTGCGCGCCGGATACGGCCAGGCTATACCCATACATGTCAATCTGATACCTGTCAACGAGGTCAAGGAACGCCGGTTTGTCCGCTCAGGAGACGATGCAATAAAAAAGTTTATCGGTGTACTTGAGCGCCGCGGTATCCGTGCAACACTGCGACGCCGGCTCGGCCCCGATATCAACGCCTCATGCGGTCAACTGCGGCGTGAGGAAAGTCAGAAGAATATACCGGGAGAGTGCTGAAAATCACACCGTGAACCCGGCCCCATACATCAGTGCCAAGCGGGCGTCTGACGACGCCCGTTGCTCCCACACATTTCCCGGGAAATAATTATAAATCGCTAATATCCACCCGCCCTCGAACCGCACTCCACCTACATATCTTCTCTCCCGAAGTTTTCGCCTGCCTTTTTCAAAAGGCGACGCGGGGCACGTAGCCCCGCAAAAAACACGGGGCGAGCAGCCCTGCAAAAAAAAAACGAGGTGTGCTTATGAACTGGCTTGCAGGCCACACAAAGCAGCTATGGATAGCAGCCGGAATAGCGGCGGCAGTAACGCTGGTGGCGGGAATCGTCGTATATGTTTGCATCATGGTACCGATACTTCCGGGCGGGGCTACGATAGTCGTACCGGATTTTGCGGCAACGGCTGAACAGCCGGATCCGACTATATTTGAAGTATCGGTCGAATACGATTACAGCGACGCGGAACCGGGTACCGTCATAAAGCAAAGTCCGGCAGCAGGCTCCCGGCGCAAAATATCGGACGGCCATCCGTGCCGTCTGACACTGACAGTCAGCCGGGGGAAACGTCAGCTGACACTGCCGGAGCTGGCGGGACTTGACAGTGTCGCGGCAACGACAAAACTGCAGAGGATGGGGCTTATGGCTGAGATCGAGGCGGTTCCGGGGCCGGAAGGCCAGGTCATATCTACATCCCCTGCTGCCGGCGCATCGGTCCGAACAGGCGACAGCATAAGGCTGTGCGTCGGAAACACATCGGTAACACTGCCGGACGTGCGCGGACTCAGTGAAGCGGCCGCACGTCGAGAGCTGGAACGGCTGGGATTTAAAGTGGAGCGCAGTGAATATGCCAAATCCGCGCGCCCGGCCGGAACGGTCACGGGACAGAGCACGTCTCCGGGAGAACGGTTGCCACTTGGAGGCAGTGTGACTCTGACGGTAAGTCAGGGACAATAAAAGACACAAAGAGGTAGTAAATGAACAATCAAGCAAGGATAATTGCCGTCAGCGGCGGGCTGTACAGCGTGGCGGACAGCAACGGTGATGTAATTCAGTGTCGCGCGCGTGGCGTGTTCCGTCACAACAACCAGCGACCGCTGGTCGGCGACCGCGTAGAGCTGACAGTCGAGCCGGCAGGCAAGGACAGCACAGCAACCGTCATCGGCGGTATACTTGAGCGAAAAAACGCGCTTATACGACCGCCGATGGCTAATCTTGACTATCTGTTTGTCACGGCGGCGTCCTCATCTCCTGCTCCCGACACACTGATGCTGGACAAGCTGACCGCTATTGCCGAGTTCAACCGCATAAAGCCGGTCATGGTGCTGTCAAAATGCGAGCTCGACCGAGCCTCATCTGTCCGGCTGGCTGAAATTTACCGTCTGGCGGGATACCGGACGTTCACAGTCAGCTGTTACACAGGTGAGGGGCTTGAATCTCTTGCAGAATACATAAAAGTTCTCCCGGCCGACAGCATATCTGCATTTGCGGGAGCTTCCGGCGTGGGCAAGTCGTCGCTTATGAACAAGCTGTTTCCGGATCTTCAGCTGGCTACATCGGAGGTCAGCCGTCAGACACAGCGCGGGCGACATACAACACGCGGGGTCACGCTATACCCGACCGGCGGCGGATACATTGCCGACACGCCGGGGTTTTCACTTTTTCACAAAAGATGACCTGCCAGGCACCTTTCCCGAATTTTCGGAGCTGCTCGGAACCTGCCGTTACACCAAGTGCACACATACCAAAGAGGATGGCTGTGCAATTCTTGAGGCGGTGCGGGACGGGCGGATCGCCGCAACACGTCATGAAAGCTATCTTGAGCTTTACCGGGTGCTTAAGGACAAGCATCCGTGGGACAAGTGATTGCCGGAGGTCCGGCGGTCTGACAAAGAAAAATCACTTTACTGCTGAAAGGCAGTAAAGTGATTTTTAGTTAGTTGGGATTTGGGGCTATAGGAATATTGTATGTCAAAGACGATATTTCCGCATCTTCCGAGAAAAAGAAACTATTCTTACCCACCGGCCGTCTATTGACAAAATCCTTTCCCAATCGCACTCGGTCGCGCAATTCGACGAGGATTATGCGCTATCGTTTCATGTGAAACACAGACAGTGCGGTCAGTCGACTACATCAATGCTCTCGATCACTACCGCGTCGCGCGGCACGTCCTGAACATAGTAGTTCAGACTTCCGGTTTTGACAGACGCGATTTTGTCGATCACGTCAAGGCCGTCGGTCACACAGCCGAAAGCCGCGTACTGCCCGTCCAGATGCGGACTGTCAGCATGCATAATAAAGAACTGCGACGATGCCGAGTCGGGATCGCTTGTTCTCGCCATGGACAACACACCGCGAGTGTGCTTAAGATCGTTGGTCACACAACCGTTTGCCGCAAATTCCCCGCGGATCGCAGGCGCCTCCTTGGGCTGAAAGCTCTCATCGTAGCCGCCGCCCTGTATCATAAAGCCTTTGATGACTCGGTGGAATATCAGCCCCGAGAAAAATCCGTCATTGACAAGCCCCAGAAAATTTTTTACCGTCTCGGGCGCCTTGTCGGGATACAGCTCTGCAGTCATGGTGCCGAAGCCCTTGACCTTTATTTTGATTTTAGGATTGCTCATTTTTTTGTTCCCTTTCAATATTTTCAAATCCCAGTGTAAGCAGTCGGTCTATGCGCTCGGCTCGTCCGCACAAATGCAGATAACCGACAAGCGCCTCAAGCCCGGTTGCCGACCGGTATTCCGCCGCTGTTGCGCGGCGCGGCAGATTGGTGTGCCCGAGGTTGCGTCCGCGACGGAATACCGCCGACTCATCCTCCTCAAGCACAGGCAGAATGTTTTTCATGGCGGCAGCCTGCCGCGGTGCCGTGACATACTCCAGCGCGGCGGCGTTAAGCTCGCGCGTACCGGGCAGACCCGACCGCACCAGTCGCTCCCGCACCCACACCTCCATAACAGCGTCGCCGAGATAGGCCAGCGCAGCCGGTGAAAACGCCCTGTCCGGTGTCACAGCAGACCGCCTCCGGCCAGCACTCGGCGTATTTCGCTTTCGATACCATCAGCCATGAGCGTAAAGCCAAGATCGTTTGGATGGACAGAATCCATGGTGCACTCATTTTCATACTTGCCGCAGAAAAATGTTTCTCCGTCAATGTAATACACATTGCGGTCTCCCAGCGCGCGGGCGTAGCGGTAGGTGTCGATAATTACGTCGCGCCGCTCGGCAAACGAGCCGGGGTTTGTCGCAACATTCGGACGCGAGATCATGATATACGGCGTATCAGGGCGTTTGGCGCGGAATACATCATACACACGCTGATGCGTGTCACGCAAAAATTCGACATTGGGCGCATTGTGGTCGTAATCGCACACAAAAATACACATATCAAGCCCCGCCATATATTCAACCAGCGGGACTTCTCCCTTTGCCTGCCCTGAAAAACCGAGATTCATATAGTCAATATCCAGTCTGCGGCAAAGTATACTCTGGTATGTCAGACCGGGTCTCGATGCCGCCGTACCGTGGACGATCGAGCTGCCGTAAAACACTATCGGCGCGATGTCAAGGTATTTTTTGCCCGGCTCCAGCGTTGCATCGGCCTGAAGACCGATATACAGATTTTTCACCACGCCGTGTATGGGGAAATTGATGGTAAAGCTGCGGCGGCGACGAGAACCGAGACGTATGATCTGCTCGTAGTCATGATCAAAATTATAGGGCGGCAGAAACGCTTTTATAAAGCGGTGGTCGGTGTCGGTATCCTCATAAAGATCAAAACCGGCCGAATTGCACAGAGTAGTGTGCGGGTGGCGGCCGTACGGCCCCAGCTCAACCTTGATCGCCACATAAGACGAATCGGTGGTAAACCTCACACGTCCGCCTGCCGACTCGGGCGCAAGTCTTGCAACACCGGGGCTGGCTGATTTGGCCACCTCGTCAGGCAAACGGCGGAAGGTGGGCTGGCTGAGCGGCTCGTAAAAGCCGTAAAGCCCGAACGGTTGCCGGCGCACATCATAAAACGTTACGTCAGGCTCCCCGATACTGCTTTCAACCACCATATTTTTATCGACTTCAACATACGCATCTTTTTTGATTTCCTGCATGATCTGCCTCCTCAGTCATTGATATATCCGTGACGCAGTGCACGGACAAGCACGCGCTCGATAGTTTCGGCCATCTTCATAAAGCCCACGTCGGTGGGGTGCGTGCCCTCGACGGTACACAGGTCCTCGTCCGGGCCACGGAACATGCCCTGCCCGTCAATGTAATACACCCGCTTGTCGCCCGCCTCGCGCGCATAGCGGTAGGTGTCAATGACAACGTCACGCCGCTCGATCGACGACTCATAGTGCAAATTGAAATCAGGGCGTGAGATCATGATATACGGTACATCGGGGCGCTTTTCGCGGAACTGACGGTACATGCGCAGATGTGTGTTGCGCAGATACTCCACATTGGGCGCGTTGTGATCGTAATCGCAGACAAACGCCAGCATGTCAAGCCCGGTCATATAATCCACGATAACCTCCTCGGCCTTGCCGTTGCCCGAAAAGCCCAGATTGATATAATCAAGATCAATGTGCCGCGCTATGATATTCTCATAGCAATTTCCGGCGTGTGAGCTGCACCCGCCCTGCGTGATCGAGTTGCCGTAATACACAACAGGCTTATCGGCGCGGTAACGGCTGCACTCTGCTGCAGACCGATATACAGCGTTGTCACGGGGTTGTAGTTGGGGAAATTGACGGTATAATATCTCATTTTACGGCCGCCGACATGTATCACCGACTCATAGCCATCCGTGATACCCACATCCGGCATAAAGCATCCGCGATACCGGCTGCCGCCGTCGGTATCCTCGTACAGGTCAAACGCCGACGTTCCCGAAAGCGGGAATTTGGCGTTGCGCGTCACATAAGGCATTACGCATTTGATCGCTATGTATTCCGAGTCGGTCGCAAAGCGCACACGACCACCCGCCGTCTGAAGATTAAGTCGCTTTACGCCTGGACTTGTCGCCTCGGCAATACTGTCGGGCAGGCGCTTGAACTCCGGCTCGGTCTGCGGACAATAAAGCCCGTAGATGTCGAACGGCGCTTGTCTGACATCGTAAAAACGGATATCCGGCTCTTTTATTGCGGTCTCCACCGTCATGTTTTTGTCGACCTCAACGAATGTTTTGTCTGCCATAATTACTCCTTTAATTATGATGATAAAAATCGGGGCTGCCGTATTGGTGTCCAACACAACAGCCCCGTGTCTTACAGATTATCCTCGTCGTCACTCAGACAGTCGCGGCGGGAATTATTTCTGCCGGCAGCCACGCCCTTGTCGTCAAGGTACATAACCACCTTGCGGTTGTTCTCCGAGCCTATGGAGTTGGTGGACACACCGTCGATCTTCTGCACCTCGGAATGTATGATGCGGCGCTCATAGGGGTTCATCGGCTCCAGCATTACGCTCTTTTTATATTTGAGCACCTTGTCTGCCATACGGCGTGCAAGTGCTCTCAGCGCCTCCTCGCGTTTGGCGCGGTAGCCCTCGGCGTCCAGCGTTATGCGGACATATTCCCGCTTTTCTCCGGCAACCTTTTTATTGGCGGCCAGATTGGCCAGATACTGGAGCGAATCCAGCGTTTCGCCGTGATGGCCTATCAGTATACCCGAACCGTCGCCGTCTATGCTGATCAGCTTATCGTCATTGTTGCCGTCGCACATGACCGCCTCGGCCTTCAGCCCCATGTCTGATATAATGTTTTTAACAAATTCCAGCGCGATATCCGCGCCTTTCATAACATAGCTTACGCTCAGCTTTGCCGGACTTGCGCCCAGGCCGAACAGACCCTTGCGCGGCTCCTCCAGCACAGTATATTCGAGGCTTCCGACGTCCGGAGCACCCAACTGAACCGCGGCTGCGGCCAGTGCTTCATCGACTGTCTTGCCTGTTACGATAATTTCCTTTTTCAAGAGAAACCTCCGTGCCGCTGTTTGCGGCTTAATTCAATAATATAATGTCATTTGGTATTATTTTGCGTTATTACCGGACTGACCGTTATTATCGTCTCCGGCGTTCTGAGCCTTACCGGACTCAGCTTCTCCGCCCTCGGATTTGCCATCTTCGGACTTGGTATCTTCGGCCTTACCGCTCTCGGCTTTACCCGACTGTCCGGCCTGATTTTTTTCATCGGCCTTTTGCCGGCGCGTCTCCTTGAGCTTTTGCCTCAGCTCCTTGAAGGACAGCTGCGGACGGTCCTCATCGGTTTTGATGGCGCTGTTCTCGACTCGCTTCTGCTGTTCCTCGGCCTCGCGCCGTTCCTGCGCCTCGATGCGCTCGCGGCGCGCGATGGCAGCCTCACGTGTATCGTCAAAGTCCTCATCGTCAATATGGTGAAGCGAACGTATCACCTTGCCGGACGAGCTTACCCGAGGCCCCGCTACCGGCTTGCCCTTGATGATCTCCCTTTCGGCGGCCTTGTAGTCTTCCTCGGTGAACTTAGGCAACGGCATGGCCTTGCTGAGAATAAAGCGAACGAACGTGCTGAAAATGCTCTTGACCATCCAGTAAATACCCAGCGCACCGGGCACCATGAAGCAGATAACGGTACTCATGATCGGCATGGAGACATCCATAACGGTGTTTGAGCAGCCCGTTGACTGATCGGTTGTTGCAGGCTGGTAGGTCAGCTTGCGAGACAGCTTCATGCTGGCAAAATACACCGCAAACGTGAGTATGGGTATGATCAGAAGCCAGCTCGGCTCTGTAATCGACGGCACAAGACCGGTATTAAGTCCGAACAGGTTAAAGTCAGGCCAGTGAGCACCCTTGAGCGCTTCTACCATTTGCCCGCCGTTTGAATAATATACAAAGTTTGACAGCTTATCGAAGAAAACCTCTCCGTTCTCCCGAATAAGCGAGGCTATTTCGATCGTGCCCCTGCTGGAGCTGACTATCTGACCGAGTCCGCCTGCCGCCTCCGACGTGTTGACGAAGGTATAGAGTGCGGTCGACAGCTGTGAAGACAGCTTCATCACGTACACAATAGGGTTGATGACCACGTTGTACAGAATAATGATGATCGGGAACTGAATAAGCAGCGGCATACACCCGGATGCCGGGTTGAAGCCTTCCTTCTGATACATTTCCTGAATCTCGGTTGCAACCTTTTGCTGTGTAGCCTTATCGTCGCGCCCGGCATATTTTTTGCGTATTGCCTTCTCTTTAGGCTGCAACGATGCCTGCTTGATGGAGTTTTTCTGCTGCTTGATAGCCAGCGGCAGCATGAGCAACTCGATAAGCAGTGCAAACACACACATACCAAGCACATAGTTGCCGCCGACGATACTTGTCATCCAGTTGAGTATGCTGCCGGCAGCCTGCTTGATGGTCTCCATAATGCCGGATGATGGCTCAAGCGACACCTCTGTGCGCATTTTTTCGATCAGCGCCGTGACGTCTGCCATATTGAGCTTAGAGTAATCAAGATCAAGCTTGGTCTTTTTGCTTGCCGCTTCGTTGGCCTGTCTGACGGCATCCTGCGCCGCAGCCAGATCCCCGGCAAGGTAAGCCGCAGTGAAGCGGTCACGCGGCGTTCTTGTGTCCGAGGCGTTTTTGTCGGCGACCGCGGCCGCGATGATGTTGGCCAACGAGGTCAGCTGCTCCGTCGTGAGCGTTAGCTTCTCGCTGTCATCCACGGTGGTGCCGGTCGTATCGCCTGTGCCGCCTGCGGTGTTATCGGTCGCATCTCCCGTTAGAGCACTCGTTTCAGCTCCTGCAGTCGCACCGTCTGCAATGCCGGACTCACCGCTGTCGGACGCGGTGCTCGCCGGTGTGGTTTCGGCGGGCAGGTCACCGGCTGCCAGAGCGGGCAGACACAGCAGGCCCGCAAGCATCAGGCAGGCCAGCGCCGCGCACACAATGCGCCGTGTTGCACGTTTGGTTTGTGACATGTTAATCTCCATTCTGCCGCTTTGCGGCAGCACAAATAGTAATCAGTGAATT
>URHI01000064.1 GCA_900547565.1 uncultured Eubacteriales bacterium
TTTCGCCGTGGTCTTTGCCGCTTTTTCCGTAGTCTTAACCGTAGTCTTCGCAGTCTTTGTCGCACCTTTGGCAGTTTGTGTCGTGACTTTCGTGGTAGTCTGTACCGCATTTTTGAATATTGCGGCGTGTTTCTCTGACACCCCATCTGCCAATCTTATTTCTCATGGCCTCGATGGCCCTGTCATAATCTCCGGATAGAAGAAATCTCTCCACTGCTCATCATTTCGAACCGCAGTCATGAAGGTTTAATTTGTTCTTTTCTGTTAGATCACCACATTATTTGCGCCCTTCGTCAGCGGACCAAAGCCATCGTTGCAATAGATATAGGCATCGGGAAGCTCCTCCTCCGATTTGTGAATAGCAAACGCATTGTAGGCAGGAAGATAGGTGATAATCTATGTGTATGAAACAGATGCCTATGGAACGACATTTTTGAACAAATTGTAAATCTGTTGCTATTATACTTGACACATACCCCGCGAGGGTATATAATATATACCCAGCTGGGGTATATAAGGAGGATGTGAAGATGTCTGATAAAGAAGTATGCGGATGCTATGGAAAAACAACAAACCGCTCGGAAGAAGAAAGAAAAAAGCTAATCCACCGCCTAAACCGAATTGAAGGGCAGATTCGCGGGATTCGCGGAATGGTGGAAAAAGATGCTTACTGTGCGGATATTTTAATCCAGTCTGCCGCTGTGAACGCTGCGGTCAATGCTTTTAATAAGGAACTGCTGGCGAGTCATATCAGGGGATGTGTTGCCAGAGATATCCGTGACGGCAAGGATGAAGTAATTGACGAGTTAGTGGCAACTCTGCAAAAACTGATGAAGTAAAAGGAGGCGTTACAAATAAACTATGGAGCAATATACAGTAACCGGTATGAGCTGTGCCGCCTGCACCGCACGGGTGGAAAAAGCGGTATCAGGCGTGAAAGGTGTAACTTCCTGCTCTGTTAGCCTGCTGACTAATTCTATGGGCGTGGAGGGAACTGCCGATGCTGAAGAAATTATAGCGGCAGTTCGTAACGCAGGATACGACGCAGCAATTAAAAAAAGAAACACGGAACGAAACACACGGTCATCTTCCGAAGGAGACGCACTGAAGGACAGAGAAACACCCGTACTTAAAAGGCGACTGATTGCCTCTCTCGGCTTTTTGATCGTTCTTATGTATGTTTCTATGGGGCACATGATGTGGGGCTGGCCTCTGCCGCCTTTCTTCAATAATAACCATGTGGCAATGGGGCTTTTACAGCTATTGTTAACGGTTGCAATCATGGTCATCAATCAGAAGTTTTTTATCAGCGGATTTCAGAGCCTGTGGCATCGTGCGCCGAACATGGACGCACTGGTTGCCTTAGGCGCTACGGCTGCCTTTGGTTACAGCACCTTCGCTCTTTTTGCCATGACGGATGCGCAAGTCAAGGGCAACGCAGACGCCGTAATGTCCTATATGCACGAGTTTTACTTTGAATCCGCCGCTATGATACTTGCGCTGATAACCCTTGGGAAAATGCTGGAAGCACGGTCCAAAGGCAAAACCACAGACGCCCTGAAAGGGCTGATGAAGCTGGCTCCCAAAACTGCCACGCTCGACAGGGACGGTACCGAAATAACCGTGCCGATCGAGCAGGTGAAAAAGGGCGATGTCTTTGTCGTGCGTCCCGGTGAAAATATCCCTGTGGACGGAACCGTTTTAGAGGGAAACAGCGCAGTGGATGAATCCACTCTGACAGGCGAGAGTATACCGGTAGACAAAACGGTTGGAAGCACTGTCTCCGCCGGAACGCAGAACCGGTCTGGGTTTATCCGCTGTGAAGCGACAAGAGTCGGCGAGGACACCACACTGTCGCAGATTATTCAGATGGTCAGTGATGCGGCTGCAACAAAAGCGCCCATTGCAAAGGTTGCAGACAAGGTATCAGGTGTGTTTGTCCCTGCTGTTATTGCGATTGCAGTGATAACCGTAATAGCATGGCTTATCGCCGGTCAGACAATAGGCTTTGCTTTGGCGAGGGGTATATCCGTATTGGTGATCAGCTGTCCCTGTGCGCTCGGTCTTGCCACACCAGTAGCCATTATGGTCGGAAACGGAATGGGAGCAAAGAACGGGATTCTCTTTAAGACGGCTGTATCTTTGGAAAAAACGGGAAAAACACAGATTGTGGCACTTGATAAAACCGGGACGATAACGCAGGGAGAACCAAGGGTTACAGATATGATTCCGGCAAGCGGCAGAAGCGAAAAGGAGCTTTTGTCTATCGCTTATGCGCTGGAGAAAAAAAGCGAGCATCCGTTGGCACGGGCAATCACTCAAAGGGCGGAGCAGGAAGGTTTGGCAGCCGGTGAGGTAGAGCAGTTCAAAGCCTTACCGGGCAACGGACTTACCGCCTCCCTTGACGGTGCTGTCCTGCTTGGAGGCAGTTATAAATTTATCAGCGAACAGATCTCAGTGCCTGATGAAATAAAAGGAAAATCCGAGCGGCTCTCGGAAGAAGGAAAAACACCGCTGTTCTTTGCCCACGGCGGCGCGCTTTGCGGTATCATCGCCGTTGCGGATATTATCAAAGAGGACAGTCCGCAGGCGATAAAAGAATTGCAGAATATGGGCATCCATGTGGTGATGCTGACAGGCGATAACGAGCGCACGGCTAAAGCGATTGGAGCGAAGGCCGGTGTCGATGAAGTGATTGCCGGTGTGCTCCCCGAAGGCAAGGAAAGTGTAATCCGTGAGCTTAAGAAAAAAGGCAATGTTATCATGGTCGGTGACGGCGTCAATGACGCTCCGGCGCTTACAAGTGCCGATATTGGCATTGCCATCGGAGCAGGGGCAGACGTTGCGATTGATGCAGCGGACGTGGTACTGATGAAAAGCCGCCTCTCTGATGTTCCTGCGGCAATTCGTCTCAGCCGTGCAACGCTGCGAAACATTCACGAAAATCTGTTTTGGGCGTTTATCTATAACATTATCGGTATTCCTCTGGCGGCAGGCGTATTTATCAGTGTACTCGGCTGGCAGTTAAATCCCATGTTTGCTGCGGCGGCAATGAGTCTGTCCAGTTTCAGCGTGGTCACCAATGCACTGCGCTTGAATTTCTTTAAGATGCACGATTCCAGACGGGATCATAAAATCAAGAATAAATTAAAAATCACAAACGAAAAGGAGACAAAAACAATGGAAAAAACATTAAAAATCGAAGGTATGATGTGCGGACACTGCGAGATGCACGTAAAAAAAGCCCTTGAAGCACTTGACGGCGTGAAAAAGGCAGAAGTCAGCCACAAGACCGGAACTGCTGTTGTAACGCTGGAAAAAGAGGTTTCCGATGATGTTCTGAAGCAGGCCGTTGCCGAACAGGGCTATCAGGTAACGGATATTCAATAATCAACCCATACCGCATAAAAAACAGGCATCGACACGCTGAATGAACAGCCGGTCGGTGCCTGCTTTATTATATAAGCTAACTAATTTTAAGAATCGTCTTACCCTTAGAGCCTCCGCCTGCAACCTTTGCAAGTGCCCCATTTACTTCAGATAAATCATAGATCTGATCAACAGAAGTCTCAATTATTCGATTCCCGAATATCTCTGAAATTCTTTGGAGTCCGGCGCCATCCTCACGGACGAAGACGAAGTAATACCTCTGGTTGTTCTTCGCCGCCATTCTATCATACTTGCTTCCCGCAAGGCCGAATAAGAACCGCTTCATGGTTGGCATACCCATACGGGCGGCAAATTCACCGTTTGGCAATCCCCGCAGAGAAACAAGACTTCCTCCGGATTTTAAGATACGGAATTCTTTTTCCAGTTCACAGACTCCCAATGTATCAAGCACATAATCCACATCAGACAAAGCTTTGGAGTAATCCTCCGATTGATAATCAATAAATCGATCTGCGCCCAGCCGCATCACCCGTTCTTGGTTTTGTGCGCTGCCATTTGTGATCACATTCAGCCCCATACTTTTCGCAATCGGTATCGCCATCGCCCCGAGACTCCCCGTGCCGCCGGAGATAAAAACAGTCTTGCCCGATTTTACATTTATCCGTTCAAATGCCTGTAATGCGGTGAGGGCTGAAAGAGGAACAGAAGCCGCCTACTCATCGGACAGATATTCGGGAACTTTTGCAATCGCATTTTGATCAACCGCAGCGTATTCGGCAAATGCCCCGATCTTTTTCAGCGGCATACGACCGTATACACGGTCGCCTACAGCAAAGTTACGGACAGCTTTGCCAACCTTATCCACAACTCCGCAAAATTCATTGCCCATGATAAGTGGAAATTTGTAAGGCGCAATCAGCTTAACCTCTCCGCGAATAATCATATTGTCCAGCGGATTTACACCCGCCGCTTTGATTTTTACAAGTACCTCGTGATCTCCGATTTCCGGCACGGGAATGTCGCACACGGCAAGGGTGCCGCCGTTTTTATTATAACCGTTTAGGATTGCCGCCCTCATTATTTGCATTACTCCTTGTCAATAATACTATGTTATGAAAATTGTTATACATCCTTTAAGAAACGAAGTCATCCTTGCTATATGTTTTGCTGTAGCTACGGACAATTTCGCTTTTGACGATATAGTTACCGTCCTTTTGTATCGCAATAATATCTCTATCCTTGTCGCTGTTTTTTTGTACCGTTAAAATATCATTCTCGTATGTTTGATTTACATATACAATATCCATTTCTTTGATCGGTCTTTCTTCAAGCTCCCGAACAGAATAGGTATTTAAGATAAAACGGATGTATTCTTTATTATTTGTATGTCCGGCAAAATCGATATTGGTATATTTTATCTTCACCTGCGCTACTTCGGGTAGATTTTCTGCATCGAATTTTGAAAATGACAGATCTGTTTCGGGAGCTTCCGTTTGAATACTGTCATCAACGCCAACCGTTGACACCCTTCGAATTTTGCCTGATTGTAAGTCCAGCGCACATAGTTCCACTCTCAAATACGCACAAATCTCATCTGATTCGTTTTTGATCTCGACATCGATGTCAATTGATACACGTGTTACCTTGGAGATAAAACCGACAACTGTATATTGTTCATTCCAAGCTATGTTGCTTAATACCTTCAGTTTACTTTTAGCGAAAACCCAAACTGCATTGTATGCTTTCTTTACGGTAATACCGTCAATTTTCAGCTTGCCCATAAGCTCAGTAACGGTTTCTTCGGCAATCTGAAAACAACCGATTACCGATAAATTTGCCAAAGGATCTGTCATACAGGAATTCACTTTTTCATGTTTTATTAACTTCATAACGATATTCCTTCTTCACAAAAACAGCTCGTTTTCTTTTCTGACCGAACAAGCCTTTTTAATTGCCATTGCTGCAATGGATACCATAGCGCCGTTGACTTTTCTGGCGTTATGGGGACACTGCTTCACACAGCGCATACAACCGATGCACTTTTTAGAATCTGCCGTAAAACTTACGGGGTCGATTGCCTGCACGGGGCAGTTTTTCGCACAAACGCCGCATTTAACACAATCTTTGGACGGCTTCGGGACTAATCCCGCACCGCCCGCTTTTTTGTACGGACGGTTGCCCGGAACAGAAGCTACTGATTCTGTCTTGTCTGCAATCTGCTGTGCAAACTCTGCCAACTGTTTCTCATCTGACGCGTCAGGTCTGTTTGCGGCAAACTGTGGGATAATGGAGTGCTGTGCAACAGCGGCGACAGCCGCAACGACCCGGAAACCGCATTCTTTTGCCGCGTCTTCCATTTCAGCAAGCGTGTCCTCATAAGCACGGTTTCCGTATACACAGACAAGGGTACATCTCGCACCGTTTCCTGCAATTTTCTTGAGCCGCCCGATTGCCGCTGCAGGTGCCCGTCCACCGAAAGAGGGCATGGCAATTAGTGCCCGATCTTCTTTGCCGATGGCACACCCTGAAAAATCGGTTTTGGAATCGCTCAGATCGATTTTAACAACGTTGTTTTTCCAACTGCTGCAGATAATGTCCGCAACCTTTTCCGTTCCACCCGTGGGGCTGAAAACTATTTCTAGCGTATTCATATGTATTTACTCCTTTTCTTGTATTCTATTTCGTATGTCGGCAATGCAGTCGGCAAGCGTTTTGCCGGCAAGTGAATGGGCGAAGGCGTCCTCTGTATCCGCAAACATATCTGTCAATACCGGCTTGATATGATGACCGACGATACACCGGTCGTTAGGATTTTGGTGAATATCGAAAAGATGAAGCTTAGGTTCCTCCATAACCGCCCGGTAGACTTGCAGTAACGTAAGCTGTTCCGAAGGAACAGTCAAACGATATCCGCTGACTCCTCTGTGGCCGTCAACAATTTCTGATTTTTTCAAAAGTGCCAGTATTTTGCGTATATAGCTGGCGTTCGTGCCGACGCTTTCAGCCATTTGGTCGGAGTTTATCGGATTCGGAGACTCCGAAATCAGAATCAACACATGAACGGCAACCGAAAACTTTGTATCCATTTTTCCCTCACGTATTCTTTCACAGTCTTAGCTTTGTTCGCAGTATAGCATATTTGTAATTGTATCTGATACAAGTACATTATATGCCGATTGAGACCATTTGTCAAGGGATTATTTTCTGTATGTTACTCCATAACAGAATATTTACAATTGGTAGCGGCCGATAAAGAACCTAACACAATTATGCAGGATCCGAACCCTGACAAGCAATTGTGTCCCTTTCTCCGCCTCTATCCAAAAAATCCGTTTTGCAGATAACAGGATTCAAACTCACACATTTATTTCTGCACCGCAGGAATCCAAGATAACGCCTTCTGCATACATAGCCAAATGCTTATCAGCCAAGCATTTGGCTTTTTTATTTGCGGGATAAAAACCGATGACAGTAAACATTTCAAAAGATTCAACGATCACATTTGAAAATCCAAAAGATTAACTTTTTGTAAATATACTCACTTTACCCTTGAAAAAATGGTTTTACAACCACATCATTTTTATCGCCGTCAGCTTTGCGGATCATAAACAGTCCCATGACGAGGCGTGAGGCGGTCAAGGCGTTTCTAAAAAACCGCCTGCTGCCCGTAACGGCGGCGGTTCTGCTGTTCTTCGTTTTCCGTTCCGCCTGTATGAAGGACGGGAGCGTGGGCTATTTTCTATTATGGCTCCTGTGCGGTCTGCCTTTCGGGATACACCGTATGTTTTTGTGATCATCCCGGGCGGCCGTTCCTTCGGCGTAAGCATTGCCGTCTTTGCCCTGAACTTTCTGATCGGCGCAGTTATCGGCGGGTTCTTCCTTGTGTGACGGCTCCTGGTTGCCGTGGGGTATGTGCCGCTGACGGTGAACCGGCTGATTGTATGTTAAGTATATAAAAATCTACTGTGCATCGCAATATATAGTGGCGTACAGTAGATTTTTTACAAATTAATGGTGTATTTCTATTTGCGTATATGACGATAACCCATCTGGGATATAAAACTGATGCTGCCGATCCGACATCAATACCGCGCTTGCCGGAATACTCAATATAATCTTGGGCTGACCGCATATTTCGGAATTCCGAAATGGGTCAGCCCTCATTTTATGTGTGATTTTTTCAGGTGCATTTCTGCGATATCAATTTTCAGCTATCAACAGCAGCACCAAATAGTGGATTTTTCGCTATGTGCAGGGGGATCAGACCTCGGTCATACCGCTGTACACAAGCTCAGCTCCTCCGGTAAGTGTCAGCTCTGAGTCTGTATAGTGAACAATGAGATCTCCGCCGCGCATTTTCACCGTGATATCCTCTCCCATGCTGCAATATCCGTTTTGCGCAGCGGCAACGACCGCTGCACAGGCACCGGTTCCACAAGCTGGCGTCTCACCGTTGCCTCTTTCGTAAACCCTCATTTTTATCATGTTAGGGTTGACTACTCTTACAAACTCGGTATTGATTCTCTCTGGAAATACCGGCGCGTTTTCAAACATCGGTCCGACATTCTGGATATCCACCGTGTCCACATTGTCGCAAAAAACAACGCAGTGCGGGTTGCCAACAGAAACGCAGGTGATTTTATACTCCCGCCCTCCAACAGTCAGAGGATAGTCGATTATCCGCTCGGCATCTATTGTGGTAGGAATATTTTGGGTGAGCACGCTCGCCTGTCCCATATCTACGCTGACGGAAGTAACCTTTGAGTTGCGCGTGTATACTGACAGCTGCTTTACTCCGCTTTCGGTCTCGACACTGATTCTCTCGTGCGGGACTATACCGTTATCAAACAGATATTTTCCGACGCACCTTATGCAGTTGCCGGCCATTTTCCCTTCGCTGCCGTCGCGATTGAATATCCGCATCTTTGCGTCTGCAATATCAGAGCGTTCCATAAGCACGATACCGTCGCCGCCAATTCCGTAATGCCTATCACAGAGACTTATGCAAAGAGATTCGGGGCAAATCACGGAATTATCAAAATTCTCTATGAATATATAATCGTCCCCTGTTCCCTGCATTTTTGCAAACCTGAGCTTTCTCGGCTCAGTGCGCATATGGTTTATATCCACAAGCTCAGTATTGCCCTGATTATAGCGGCTTGCTATCACGTCGGCGAGAGCATTCGCCGTATCAAGCGAGGTAAGGCAGGCAACCGAGTGCTGGAGCGCTTTGCGGTGAAGCGCTATGTAGTCATCGACAGTAGAATCAAACAGCGCACCGGTATATACGATATAGCTGATCTTGCCGTTCTCGATCAGTTCGTAGGAGTCGCTCCCCTCATTTATGCCGGATACGGTTCTGACCTTTATTCCCAAACCCTCTATTGCCCGTGCGGTATCGCTTGTTGCGTATATCGTCATGCCGATATCGTCCAGCTTTTTGGCAAGGGACACGATCTCTCCGAGGTCATGCTCCTCCACGCTTATAAACACTCCGACATCACTCGATGCCATGGGAGCCTTCAATTTGAAGCCGGCAGAAGTCAATCCCTTGAAAATTGCCTCGCGCAGGTTGCTTCCTATGCCGAGCACCTCTCCGGTCGACTTCATCTCGGGACCGAGATAAGAGTTTGCGTCGGTCAGCTTTTCAAATGAGAAAACGGGAACCTTTACGGCGTAGTATGGCGGAATTCTGTAAAGTCCCGTACCGTATCCGAGCGATCCAAGCTGCTCACCCAGCATTACGCACGTAGCAAGCTCGACCATCGGAACGCCTGTGACCTTGCTGATATACGGCACCGTTCTCGACGCACGCGGATTGACCTCTATGACGTAAAGCTCGTTTCTCCATATCAAATACTGTATGTTCACAAGTCCTTTTGTTCCAAGAGACAGTGCGAGCTTTTCGGAGGACTCTATTACGGTCCTCAGCATTTTGTCATTGATGTTGTAGGGGGGATAGACCGCTATGGAGTCTCCGCTGTGAACGCCGGCACGCTCGATGTGCTCCATTACCCCGGGGATAAGGACATCCGTCCCATCGGAAATGACATCCACCTCAAGCTCAATTCCCATCATGTATTTGTCCACAAGCACCGGATTTTCGATCCCCGTCGACAGAATACGGCTCATATATGCCTTGACCTCAACGTCATTGTATACAATCGACATATTCTGACCGCCGATAACATACGATGGGCGAAGCAGAACGGGATAGCCTATCGCATGCGCCGCACTTATCGCTTGCTCCGTTGTCATAACGCTCTCTCCCTGAGGGCGCTTTATATCTAACTCCCCGAGCAGGCGGTCGAACTTTTCCCTGTCCTCTGCGGTATCTATTCCCTCTGCCGAGGTGCCGAGTATCCTGATCCCATTTTTGTCGAGATATTTTGTCAGCTTTATTGCCGTCTGGCCTCCGAATGCAACGACCACGCCGATCGGCTTTTCAACCTTGATGATGTTCATAACGTCTTCGGGAGTAAGCGGCTCAAAATATAGCCTGTCGGCGGTATCGTAATCGGTCGAGACCGTTTCCGGATTATTGTTGACGATAACCACGTCATATCCGAGACGCTTGAGTGCCCACACGCAGTGCACGGAAGAATAATCGAATTCTATTCCCTGCCCTATTCTTATAGGCCCTGAACCGAGCACGAGTATGGTATCCTTTCCGCTTCTCGCAAACGAGCGCGCCTCGCAATCCTTATCGTATGATGAATAGAAATACGGTGTTTCCGCATCGAATTCCGCGCCGCAGGTGTCAACCATTTTATATGACGCGTCCATGGCAGGCAGAGCTGAGCTACCGCTGAGCCTTGCAAGTGCGGCATCGGTGTACCCGAGCGTCTTGCCACGCATGTACTCCTCATCACCCATACCGTTTTCGGCAATATCGTGCTCAAAGTCGGCAAGCTTTTTCAGCTTAGCGAGAAACCACATATCGATTTTTGTGATGTTGTGTATCTTTTGCAGTGTGTAACCGCTCTTGATAGCTTCAAAAACGGTAAAAAGTCTGCGGTCGTCGGCAATATTCAGCCTTTGTTCCAGTGGCAGATCGTTTATAGGAGCAGCATTAAGCGTGTCGAGAGAAATTTCGGCTCCTCTTACCGCCTTCATAAGTGCCGCCTCAAAATTAGGAGCGATCGCCATGACTTCACCAGTAGCCCGCATCTGGGTCCCGAGCACACGGCTGGCGTTGCTGAATTTTTCAAACGGCCACTTAGGTAGCTTTACTACGACATAGTCAAGAGCCGGCTCAAAGCAGGCACAGGTCTTTCCGGTAATATCATTGGTGATCTCGTCGAGAGTGTATCCGAGTGCTATTTTGGTCGTGATTTTTGCTATAGGATATCCGGTCGCCTTGCTTGCTAGCGCAGAGGAGCGCGAGACTCTTGGATTGACCTCAATAACGGCGTATTCAAAGCTGTCGGGATTAAGCGCAAACTGGCAGTTGCAGCCGCCTACGATACCGAGCGCCGATATGATCTCAAGCGACGCGCTACGGAGCATCTGAAACTCCTTATCCGAAAGCGTCATGGTAGGAGCAACAACAATGGAATCGCCCGTGTGGATCCCCACCGGGTCGAAATTCTCCATGCTGCACACCGCTATGACATTGCCCGCGGAGTCACGCATGGTCTCAAACTCAATTTCTTTCCAGCCGTATATATATTTTTCAACAAGTATCTGCTTTATGGGCGAAGCGTCAAGTCCGGTCTGTGCAACTGTGGCAAGCTCGTCCGGTGTGTATGCCACGCCGCCCCCCGCGCCACCGAGTGTAAATGCAGGGCGGATGATAACAGGATATCCGATCGATGCCGCCACCGCGAGCGCCGTATCAACGTCGTTTGCGATGTCCGACGGTATAACCGGCTGACCGATCTCGTT
>URHI01000065.1 GCA_900547565.1 uncultured Eubacteriales bacterium
CTTGTATTCGGGTTTTGCTGCATGTGATATAAAAATCGTGCCGAAAGTATTAGTCCGGTAAGACGGCAAGTGCGCTCAGTTAAACCTTTTAGTGATGTTTTCGTATGTCAGTCCGTACTTTTCGGCTATGTCGCGTGCGTAGCTCTTGCCGTCCGGCTTGGCGCGGTATATTTTGAATGAGCGTTTGCCTTCACCCTCAATTCCGGCAACAAGCGTGTCGATATATCCGCCTCCGTCGGCTCCGGCGCGTGCATTGATCTCATCCAGCCGCGAGGCCAGCTCGTGCAGGTGTGTTGCAAACAGACAACGGCAACCGACGCGGCTGAATGCCGTCAGCACCTCAGCGGCAATATATGCCGCTTCGTACGATCCGGTAGATGAGAACGACTCGTCAAGCAGAACAAGGCTGAGCGGTGTGATTTTGTCGAATATCTCGCGCATTCGCGCACATTCCTCGCCCAGACGTCCCTTGTCGATGGTGTCATCGGCACCGGTGGTGAAGTGGGTGTATATGGCATCTGCCGGGCTGATGCGCGCCTCGTCCGCGGGCACGTACATGCCGAGCTGCATCATGGCCTGCGCCTGACCTATGGCGCAGGTGATAACGCTCTTGCCGCCGCGGTTGGGGCCGGTAAGCACATAGACGCGGGCACTGTCGTCAAAGCTGATGTCGTTGTCGACGATCTCACCCTCGACCTTGAGTGCCACCTTGGCGTTGTACAGCCGGCGTGCCTTGAATACCCGCTCGCCGGCCGGGGCTATATCGGGAATTGACAGCTTACATCCGCGGTCAAGCAGACGTTGCTGGAACTCGGTGCCTTTGACGAAAAATTCTATCTCGGGCATGAGGTTGAGCAGAAAATCGGTGTTGTCCAGCACGTATTGCTGGACAATTTTTTTCCACGAATGAAGCGAGGATTTGTATACCTCGTTTATGGCAGAATTGAAGGCAAGTGACAGCGCCATTTTCTGATTGTCCGACTGCTTTTTGCCGAAGGGAACCAGGTTTGCGATGCAGGTGTACTCATCGTCCTTGAAGTTGAGCCGCAGGATCTTTTCCAGTACGTCGCCCGAACGGAACGGCTCGGGATTAATTGACAGTACGCCTGCCGTGGGAGGGCGCAGCTGTGCGTCGAGATTGACACCTATAGTAACGCTCTTGATATCGCGGACACGTGCGGTAAGTGCATTGAGCTTTTCGTTAAGCTCCATATAGTAATCGCTTTCGGCAAGCTCAATTATGCGGTCGGCAAGTGCGATGAAAGCACGGCTTTTGAGGTTTGCACGTGCCTGGGCGAAGCCGGAATGCAGCACCTCAACGCTAGAAATATAAAGTTCGATCTCGGTTAGACTGGAGAGATACGAGTTGGTGTCGCCGCTGTCGGAATCAAGCCGACGCAACTCAAGTATATCGCTGAGTATGGGAATGAGCCGTCCCAGTGTTTTTGATATTATAGGGTTGGCCAGCATATCTGCAAACGCTTCCATGCGGTAGCGCATTACGGTCGGGTCGGTCGTGAAGTAGTCGGACAGCCGTGTGTTCTTGAGGTCAAATACCTCAAGCAGGCCCAGCTCCTCAAGTACAAACATGTCAATATCCGGTCTGGCTTCGCCGACGGAGTGTGCCCGCTGTGATTCTGCATCGGGGTACAGCAGACTGAAATTTGTAAAATCCATATTAAAATTTACGCTTTCTTTTTGATTTGTGATATCAGCTTTCACCGTCATTATTGCCATTATCTTTCAGTACTATGTCGGACAGAGGATTTTTTTCCATAGCCTCGGACATTGCTGCGTTGCTGACATGGGTGTATATCTGAGTAGTGTTGAGCTGTTCGTGTCCAAGTATATCCTTGAGAACGCGCACGTCTACCTCTCCTGACTGATACATCAGCGTTGCGGCGGTGTGACGCAGCTTATGGACAGAGTAATGCTTGGCTGACAGCCCCGCCTCTCCCAGGTGCTTGTAAACCAGCCATTGTACTGTTTTGACGCTTATGCGCTGATTGCGTCCGCTGATGAACAGCGCCCGTTCGGGTAGCTTTGAATTGGCTTCGTTCAGCCGCCAGCCGAGATATTCTGCCAGCGCACTGCGGCAGGCGGAGTTTAGATATACTATGCGTTCTTTGTTGCCCTTTCCCACTACGCGCAGGGAGCGCAGCTCGCGGTCGAGGTCGGTCAGATTGATACCTACAAGCTCGGATACACGCATTCCGCAATTCAGAAACAGTGTAATAATGGTGTAATCGCGCAGGCGATTTTTGTTTTCCGTGTCATTTTTGACGGCATCGAGCAGTGACAGCGATTCGTCAAGCGAGAGAAATTTTGGCAGTGCCTTTTTGGGCTTTGGCGACTCGATGTTTGCGGCAGGATTGTCAAATACCATGCCGCGCTTGACTATCAGATATTTATAAAGCGCCTTTATTGCCGACAGCTTGCGCGCTTTGGCCGCCCACATATTCTGACGTACGGTGCTGGTATACAGGAGAAAATCGTATATCTCGGTAGTTTTTATTGACTTGTAAAACTCGGCGTCGATGCCCGATATATCAAGCTCGTCGAATGCTTCGTCATCGGGGGTCATGCCGCTGCGGTGTGCCATTATATATCGGGTGAAGGTGCGCAGGTCAAGCAGGTATTCGTTCACGGTCTTGCGGGAACAGCCCTGTATGACCAGCTTATAGGAGGAGAATTCGGTCAGTATTTCGGGCAGCTCGCCGCTGCCTATCAGTTCTGCCATGAATATCACGTCCTTTGGGTATTAAATATATATATAATTATACCACGAAGTTAAAACTCTTGTCAACCTCAATGCCGGTCCAAATGTAAATATTTCGCTCTCCTATTGCAAAATTCGTGATTATGGTATATAATTATAAAAACCTTGAAACGGAGAAATACCGGCGTCGTATGAAAAAATTTTTTGTCAACTACTCATTTTATGCGGTGAAGATGTTTTTAAATCAATTTGCCATCTCACTGCTCGGGCTGACGCTCTCGGGCGTGTTCAGCCGGGCTGAGTTGTCAACGGGACAGCTGGTTTCCAGCATCTGTGCGGTAGTTTTTTACCTGTTTTTGATTTACTATATGACCTGGGAGCTGGGATACAACGATCGCATTGCCGAAGGACACGGCCACATCGTTACACACCCATTGACAGGCTTGTTCGTTTCACTGCTGGCTAACTCGCTTAACTTCATTTTTGCCGTGTTGATTTTGTGCCGCGTGGCATTTGGCAGCTTTTGCATAATAATTGAGGGCATGTATGCTGGTATTATAATTACGGTTGCCAACGGCGGCACTGCACCCACGTGGTTGTATTTTGCAATCATTGCGCCGGCTTTGATCGTATCTACACTCAGTTATTATCTGGGACTTCATGACATTTGCTTTACACCGCTGTTCCGTGCCAAATGCCCGGAGCGTGCTGACAAAAAGGAAAGAAAAAAGAAATAATGTACGATTTTATAATATATGATTTTGATGGGACGCTGTCCGACAGCTACCCTGTTTACGCCGATGCGCTTATGATTTTGTTGGAGCGTTACGGGCTTCACATGGAGTGGAAAGAAGGCTACGCGCTTCTCAAGGTGTCGGTCGGACATGCGCTCAGACAGTTTGATTTCGGAAAGCCGATTAAAGATATTTCTGTGGAGTTCAACAAGATCTATCATGAACTTGCTCGCGCTTCAATGGAGGCAATTCCGGGTGCTGTTGATATTCTGCGCTTTGCTACAGAACACGATAAAAAGAATTATATTTATACGCATACCGGAAAATTTGCGTTTGAGATGCTTGACAAAATGAAGCTCAGCCCATATGTGGACTATGTGCTTGACAGCTCGGCTGGCTTTGCCCGCAAGCCGGTGCCTGATGCGCTGTACTTTTTGTTTGAAAAATGCGGGATTGATCCTTCGCGTGCGTTGATGGTAGGAGATAGAGATATTGATGTTGAGGCGGCGCACAATGCCGGTATCCACGGCTGTTTGTTTGATCCAGGGGACTACTACCCGGACTGCCGGGCGGAGTATCGGATAAACGGACTTTTAGAGCTGGAGAAGATAGTATGATTTTATTATGACTTCCCGGTTTATGCCGAATGTCATCTTACAAGAGTTATAAATAATAAGTTTTATGCAACGCGGCAGCCGAAATCCGGTTGCCGCGTTTTACTGATTGAGATAACAGGTTTTAGGTGTATAGAAATATCGTTTTGCGCGACGGTGGAGGGAAGGGAGAGCTATTTTCGGCATTAGCTATAGGAATGTTGTTTTACCGGACGATAAGAACTGCGCTTTTCTGCCATGCGGCAGACAGGGGTGTTCATTTTCTGCCCCGCGGCAGAAAACGAACCAAAAGAGCGCGCCCGGATGAGGAACCTTGCCGGTTTCTCCCCGGGGCCATACATCGTCCGACAATACGATATTCCCACGGCAACTTCTTTCTGTACTTAGCAAAAAAATCCCCTCTTTTACCGTTCCGAAAGAAGGCCACGCTTCTATTGACAATATCGAATTTTGTGATATAATTATTTTGATTAGGTATATTATTCGACGGTTACAATAACCGCTCGCGTAAAATTCAACAGGATAGGCTGGTGCAATGAGAGAAAATAATAATGCTCCGGGAAACAGGAATATAGGCGAGTTGATTGCCTTAGCTCGGGCGAACGACGGCACCGCTTTTGAGAGCTTACTGTCACTGTATGATCCGATGATAAAAAACACAGTTATCCGTTACGCGCCGCAAGGACAGGAGGAGGACGCACGCCAGGAAGCGTTGGCGGGGTTTTACCGTGCTATACTGACGTTTGATGCGTCACAGCCGGGAGTTGCTTTTGGACTGTACGCCAAGATATGTGTAACTCATGCACTTATAAGCCACGCCAGAGAAGCAATTCGCCGCGCCAAAGATACGGCAGGGAATATGGAGTATGATGATTATGTAAGATATCATACCGATGACACTCTTGATCCTGCTCAGCAGATAATAGACGAGGAGAACATACGCTCGCTACAGAATCTTATTCGTGACAACCTTTCCGACTATGAATATCAGGTTTGGGATATGTATACATCCGGTGTGCCGACTGCGGTGGTGGCCGCAAAACTGGGGAGATCGGAGAGGTCGATCAATAATGCGCTCTATCGCATACGTCGTAAGTTGCGAGGGTTGCTGGAGTCTAACGGACATCTGACGTGAGCAGATTGAGAATTGCGTGTCGCTGAAATATTTCGGAGCTGCCCGGTGTGGTGATTTGTTCTCTGCCTGCGAGACAACAAAATATCAGCATCTGCAAATCAAACAGTTGCAGGTGCTTTTTCTTTTTTGCCTGCTGATTGTTTATGATGGGGCGGGGAGGTGCTTTGGCCGCACGTGATAATACAAAGAGATACGCAAGCGTTTATTCTTATTATGTAGTAGCCTATTATAAATATTGTATTATGAAAGCCGCACGCTCGTTTTGAACGTTGCGGCATTTTGCTGCGGGTGAAACGAAAGGGAATAACAATTCGGAAGCGCCCTGTTTTGCAAAAAAACGACGAAAATCGCTCGACAAGCAATTTAAGCCAATGGTGCGACTGCGCGATTAAATAAAAAATGGGCAACTGTTAACCGTCGGAAAAGAAAAACAAATTGGCTCCGAATTTGCATAAAGTGGCAGAATATTGTTGTATTTTATGCAAATAATATTCATTATGCGACAACAAAATCGAAACGAATTTAATTCTATATTTTTACCGCTCATTTTGCAAAAGTTCTATTTTTTGCGTCGAATTTTGCGGTAAAAAAACAGTACGACAAAAAACAAAAGTTCAAAAAAACGAGTCAAAATCCAGAATATCGACAGCAAAATCAAGTAAAAAATAGTACGAAAGCGGTAAAAATAACATAAAAATCGCGGCAGGATGGGGAAAAGCGGCAGATGAGGATGAGCAAATGCGATAAAAACGATACAAAATAAAAAAGCCACTGTTTAAGTGGCTTTTTGTCGGTGCGCGGTTGGATTTGATAAGCGGCGAGTGACGCGAAGAGGACGGATTGCATGCGATTTTAGTTTATTCACACGGTATTCATTTGCCTGCACAGCTGTTTTATTTGAGGTAATGGGTCATTGCGCTGTATAATAATATGCTTTTGCAACAGACGGATTGCTTTGAATTGATTTTTGCAAGTGTGTCTTCCGCTGATTTGGGACGTTCCTTTTGGCGGGGAGAGCTTCGTGCGTGCTTTGCAGGAGGTTTCGGAATGTTGACTTGATGTAGCATAGATCTTTATATATAATCGTTTGGAGAGCTATGCGACTGCGGTCGGCAAAGTAGCTTTGTTCCGGATTCGGGGCGTGCGGCGTTGATTATTTCTTTGACGTACATATGCGCGCTGCATGACATGCTCGTATCGATCCGTGCTGGCTGCGCTTGCGAAGCAACCGACGTTAAAACAAAGCTGTGCTTGAGGCATATGCTCTAGCCTGCTAAAGCAGGCCTTTAAATATGCTTTAGTGAATAATTGCGTGAAGGGAATGTCTTCGTTGGAATAAAAAATCCTTCCGGATGATCCGGAAGGATTAATCAACAATAATTCTTTAATTGGCGAGTCGTGCGGTTTCTGCTTCGGAAACCGGTATTCGTGAGATATCTGCGCCGACACCGTGTAGTTTCCCGACAATGTCGTAATATCCGCGGTCAAGCGTTTCGATACCATCGATTGTTGTGTTGCCTTTGGCGGCGAGTCCTGCGATGATCATTGCGGCACCCGCTCTCAGATCTACTGATGTCACAATGGCTCCTGACAACTGCTCGCGGCCGACGATGGTTGCGGTCTTGCCTTCCAATGTAACATGTGCACCCATTTTACGGAGCTGATCAAGATAGCGGAAACGATTGTCCCAAATGCCCTCTGTAACGGTGCTGATACCCTCGGCTGTGCACATGAGTGCGGCAAACTGAGGCTGCATGTCAGTGGGAAAACCGGGATAGGGGAGCGTTTTGATTGCGGTGCGGTTTATGTGACCGTTGGAGGTTACAGATATGTAATCATCATGTTCTTCAATGCAAACGCCCATTTCCGCTAGCTTTGCGGAAATGCTTTCAACATGCTTGGGAATGACATTCCGGATATTGAGCCGTCCACCGGTTGCGGCAACGGCGGCCATGTAGGTCCCTGCTTCGATCATATCGGGAATAATGGCGTATTCACATCCGTGCAGCTTGCTGACGCCCTTGATTTTTATGGTGCTGGTTCCGGCACCGTAGATCTCGGCACCGCATGTGTTGAGGAAGTTGGCCAGGTCGACTATGTGCGGCTCGCGGGCGGCGTTATCAAGAATTGTGGTTCCTTCCGCCAGAACGGAGGCCAGCATAATATTGCAGGTCGCGCCGACAGAGCAAACATCGAAATAAATGGTTGCTCCGTGCAATGGAGCCTCGGTCTCAAGGCGGATATAACCACCCTCGCTCTTTTCGACGGCACCAAGCGCTTCAAAACCCTTTATATGCTGGTCGATGGGACGTGACACAAAGTCGCATCCCCCCGGCCAGCCGACCCTTGCGGAACCAAAGCGACCCAACTCGGCTCCGAGAAGATATGTGGAGGCACGCATCTTACTTGCAAGGTTATAGGGGGACGTGCCGCCGACGATATGCGCTGTATCGATTTCGGCGGTAGTTTTATTCAAAAGACGCACACTTGCGCCCATTGAGCGGAGAATATCCAGTGTGGTGTTGATGTCGCTTACCGGGGGAAGGTTCTCAATGACACATCTGTCGCCGGTGAGAACCGTGGCGAAAAGAATGGGAAGGGCGGCGTTTTTCATACCGTCCACATATATATCGCCGTAGAGCTTATTGCCGCCGTTGATGACGATTTTTTCCATGATATATATCCAAGCCGCGGCCGTATTGGCCGGGATCATTCCTTTACACAGATTTTGAGAGCCTTTCACACATCAGATGTGACATTCACGTGTTCAAAAGGATAAAAACACCCAAAAATCACATACGACAATTTGGGTAGCTTTATTATATCATACTAAGTCAAAAAATGAAAGTATTTTTAAAAAAATTATTAAGAAAAAATATACGAAATTTTAACATAATAATTATGCAAAATGCCCTCATCGTCATTATATGCGATGAAGGCATTTTTTGCGACAGTATCTGTCACGGTTTTATGCTTCTGTAGTATGCCACGGCGAGGTCGGTGACCATTCCGTAGCTTTTGGTACCGGGGGTACCCTGTATTTTCAGGTAAGTGTCATTGACGAC
Source organism: uncultured Eubacteriales bacterium (assembly GCA_900547565.1). Lineage (GTDB taxonomy): Bacteria > Bacillota > Clostridia > Oscillospirales > CAG-272 > UMGS1002. The sequence continues at coordinate 8,268 of URHI01000065.1, forward strand.
TTCGCTGACGTTTGCTACTACGTTTTTGCGGTACTTGTCGAAAAAATTTGAGTAGGAATAAAGCTCATATTTGACGTTGAGCGAAAGGCGGTCATTGGCCTCCTTGTACATATCCGCGCTGGCAGAGTAAAGCGAATTACGTACATATTCATACATGTTGAGGTAGCCGCAGTATTGTATATACGGGTCGTCACTGGCCGTACAGACCAGAAACGCCATGAAATTTGCCTCGTCCTCTCTGGCAATTCCGCGCTGGTGAGCAAGCTCGTGCGCGGCGGTGAAAACTATGGTGTAATCGGGAAAATTGACATTGATATTTGCTTCTCCGGTGAAATATGAGTAGACGCCCGTAATGTGGGTGTAAGACCACAGCTCGCTGTTTACGACGGGTTTGACTCGGCTGTTCAGACGTTGGACAAAGTCGTATTTGTCGCTGACCTTGTCGTAGGCCTCGAGCAACTTGTCGTTCATCTCGTTGATTGAGTAGGGCATAACCGAAAAGTTTTCGTTACGGAATGTGACTTGCTCGGCTGTTCGGTTGACTTCCTCAACCAGCTGCTCGGCGGTATATTTCAGTTCTTCGACGCTGACATCCCGGCGTTCAAGTCCGAGCTTTTTGTCAAGTGTCTGTCCGTAATATCCTGTGCCGAAGCCCCACACCATGAGTGTGAACAGCAGTGAAGCGACCGACAGCAGCATGCCGAGGTATACCAAAGTGTTATGCCAGCAATCACTGTATTTTTTGATTGCCGTGCGAATCAAGAAGAACAGTATCACGGGCAAAAAAAGCACCAATGCCTCGGCCAGTGAGCAGGGGAGCCAGTTAGTCAGGTGTGCCAGCACCGATCGGACAGTCGCTCCTGGGTAGCGTGACCACCAGTCTGCAAAGGCGGTACTTTGCATTGCAATCAGGTAAATAACGGCGCTGACTCCGGCCAGTGCAAACAGAATTTTGCACACGAGAGGAAGGCGGTATATTACTGCGGGCGGCGGCAATGCAGCTGTATTATCATTTTGCATGGTGACTTTTTCATTGCTCTCCGGCGGAGGTGTGGGTCCCGGCCCGGCTTCGGCATCGGGTGTATCTGTACATTTATCGCATGATACTGCTCGAGCAGATAATTTTTCTGTATCTTCTGATATATCCTGAGGTGGAGATATTTCCTGATGTGTACGTTTGGTGTTCATTATTATTTATCCTTTCAGATTTATTCCGGGAAACAGCCTGTCAAGCAGTATCTGCATATCGCCGGGCGGCGGAGCGTAAAGGTTAAGCTGTTCACCTGTGACAGGGTGAATAAAATTAAGTCCTATTGCATGCAGGGCCTGACGCCCTATCAGATCTGATTTGTTGCCGTACAGCTCATCTCCGCATATAGGCGCTCCGAGGCTGGCCATATGTACGCGTATTTGATGTGTACGCCCGGTGTGTGGCCGGACCTCAACCAAACTGTGAGCGCCGTCGGTTGTTATTACGCGGTAGTCGGTCAATGCTTGCTCCGCCCCGGGCGCGTCAGGCTCACACACCTCTCGGACAATTATGCTTTGCGACGTGCGGCGAAGCCCGGTCCGTATACTGCCCGCTTCAGGATGGGGTACGCCGTCGGTCACGGCTATGTAGCGCTTTGCAAAACCGCCCGACTGCATCAGCTCGTTGAGTCGGCATGAGGCATATTTGGTAGCGGCAATTGTTACAAGGCCGCTTGTGTTACGGTCAAGCCGGCTGACGGGGCGGAATATAAAGGGCTGCTCATCGTCCCGGTGGATGTATGCAAGAGCGTTTGCAAGCGTGTCGTCGTAGTGGTCGTGCGACGGGTGAGTGGGCATATATGGCGGTTTGTTGACGACGGTCAGATATGTGTCGCTGTAGATTATTTCTATATCCAGTGGCACAGGACAAATCTTGGCCGGAGATTCGGAAGGGAAGTCACACAATGTGACTGTATCACCGAAGTTAAGTACCTTGCGAACGGTTACTCGCTGCCCGTTCACTACAAGTCCGTTCTGATCGCGTTTGAGTCGCGCCAGCAAGCGTGTGGACACATGCAGTTCGCGGCGCAACAGCTCATACAGAGTCCGTCCTGAATATTTTTCGCTGACTTGCAGTTCCATAATCGCCTCCCGATAATATTTCATTGTTAAGTATAGCACTTCCGGGTGACGTTTACAAGACCGCTGTCTGAATTTTTCAAACTTGAACATAAATAATCATTGACTTGCAGAAAAATTTGTGGTATACTATTACAATAAGAATAACAGGGAGGTACTGTAAATGAATGAAGCAGAGCGCCGCAAGGTAAGCGGAAAGTATCTTGAATATAAAGGTAAGCCCCTGGTGCGGGAGGGAAATACTATCTGTTACGGCGATATGGCCGAAAAGTGCATATTGATAATGGAAATTATGTCATATAAAGAAGAAAACAGCCACAAGGTACCGGATAAAATTCTCATACAGGTAATTGATTCCAAAGATCCCAATAAAATTATCAAGCAAGGCTCCAAGTCCGGGCTATATGATGCATTTTCAATTGGACTCATATGGCTTGAGATGGCGCTGAAGTAATCACACCGTAACTGATATCAGATAATAAAAAGCCGTTGAAAACGGCTTTTTATTATGTCCGGTATGGTTGTTTCGCACTTGTAAAGCAAATTAAAAATACCGTCGCTGTAACGGGGCGGGGAAGTGTGCAATCACTCTGTCGATAAAGGATTTTTCTTAGAAACCAAGCAAAAAAATTGAACAAATTTGAAAAAATCTCTTGACTTCCATATGCATATGTGCTATAATAGTCGAGCGCGAATGAGAGATAGTAATTTATCTGGGTGTGGCGCAGTTGGTAGCGCGCTACCTTGGGGTGGTAGAGGCCGCAAGTTCAAGTCTTGTCACTCAGACC
>URHI01000066.1 GCA_900547565.1 uncultured Eubacteriales bacterium
GGCGGAGAAGTGGCGGCGGCGGCATCCGAGGCGGGCGGTTTGGTTGTAAACGGAATGAGCTACCACGCACGTGCCGGGCGAAACGCCAACTGCGCCGTTGCCGTCAGTGTATTGCCGGAAGATTACGGCAACACACCGCAGGGCGCGGTTGAATATCAGCGGCGCGTCGAGACGGCGGCATATGCCGCAGGCGGAGGGGACTTCAGGGCGCCGGTGGAAACCGTCGGAGATTTTCTCAGCGGGACGTGCCGGCATGAGCCGGGGCGCGTAATGCCGACATATATGGGCGGATTTGTCCGGCCGACCGACCTTGACCGGATGTTCCCGGAAATGATAGTCCGCAACCTGAGACGCGGACTTGTAAGCTTTGGACGTCGGATAGCGGGCTTTGATTCGCCTGACAGTGTGTTGACGGGAGCCGAAACGAGGACATCATCGCCGGTGCGCATTGTGCGTGGAGAGGCGCTTACCTCTCCGGGGCACGACCGCATATATCCATGTGGCGAGGGAGCCGGATACGCCGGTGGCATAACAAGCGCGGCGGTCGACGGACTTCGCGTGGCGCAGGCCATAATGGCAAGGTTTGCGCCGGCGGATAAAGACTGACCGTGCGGGAAAGTGTGCTTCTGTGACAGAGAAAAACAACAATCGGTCCGGTGGTGCGGTGACACATAAACAAAAATCCCGGGAAATTGAGGCATATCATGATAACTGAAGCTTTGGTGATCAGTGCGGCCGCTAACAGAGCCGTGGTTGAAGTGCGCCGCAAGGCGGGGTGCGATGGCTGTCATAAAAATATAGATGGCAACGGGTGCAGTATCTGCACTCTTGCCGGTGGAGATGCTGCTATGCGGCTGCGTGTACGCAATCCGCTGAGGGCACAGCCGGGGCAGCGCGTGCGTGTCGAAACTGACTCGCGGCGTGTGCTTGGTTATGCCTGGCTTGTGTTTCTTCTTCCGCTTATTGCGGCGGCGGCAGGCTGGTGGTTCGGCAGTCGGTTCGGCGGGACAGAAGCATGGGGGGCCGGTTGTGCCGTAGCAGGTATGGCGCTGAGCTTTGTCGGTGTCGGAATCTATTCGGCGGTCCGCGTCAGCAAGCGCTGTGATGCGGAAATTGTTGAGATCCTTGAATAAAAAATAATAATCAATAAGCGAATAATTATAATGAAAAAAGAGTTGGACGTATGTGAAATGTGCAGACCGACATTCCCGTGCGAAAACGGATCGGAGTTGAAATGGAACCTAAGAGACGAGAGAAAATCTGGAACATACGGTATGACGGAGAGAATGTTGAGCAACGCACGGCGGCAGAGAGGCTGTGTGCTGAACTGAAATTGTCACAAACCATTGCCAAGCTGCTTTGTAACCGTGGGTATACCACGCCGGAAGCGGCAAACCGTTTTTTGAAAAATGAAGAAAGTGTTCTGCATGACCCATTCTTGCTCAAGGATATAACACAAGCGGTCGAACGCATTGAGCGGGCGATAGCTGAGGGCGAGAAAATTGTGATTTACGGAGACTATGATGTCGACGGTGTTACATCGGTGTCGGTGATGTGGCTGTATCTTCGCTCGCGCGGTGCAGACGTCAGCTATTACATACCCAGCAGAAGTGGGGAGGGATACGGACTGTCCTGCGGCGCTATTGACAATCTGGCCCGCAACGGCGTCAGGCTGATAATCACTGTCGATACAGGAATTACAGCCAATGATGAGGCTGAATATGCTGCAAGTCTCGGTATAGATATGGTAGTGACCGATCACCATGAATGTCGCGCAGACCTGCCGCGCGCCTGTGCTGTGGTAAATCCGCACAGGCCGGACTGCAATTATCCGTTCAAGGAGCTTGCCGGCGTCGGCGTGGTTTTCAAGCTGTTGTGTGCCTGCGAAATTACGCGCATACGTAAGTCCGGCGGCCAGGACATTGACGGTGTGCGCCGCATATGCTATGATTATGCTGATCTGGCGGCCATCGGTACCGTGGCTGACGTTATGCCCATTGCCGATGAAAACCGTCTCATTGTTGCAATGGGGTTGCGTATGATTGCAAACACCAAGAGATACGGTCTTGCAGCGCTGATTGAAGCGTCGTCAAACCCGGCATCACAGTCAAAATATCCGCCGCACAAGCGCAAGATAACTTCAAACTATATTGGATATGGAATAGCTCCCAGGCTGAACGCCGCAGGGCGTATGTGCAGCGCAACGATTGCAGTTCGTCTGCTTCTGGCTGAGGATGAAAAGACGGCGCGGGAGCTGGCCACAGAGCTGTGCGAGATAAACCGCCAGCGTCAGATAGAGGAAAACCGTATCGCCGAAGAAGCATATAAAAAAATAGAAAAATTATTTGATTTCGAGCATGACCGTGTGATAGTGCTGGAGGACGATAACTGGCAGCAGGGGATTATAGGTATTGTTTCATCGCGCATAACCGAGCGGTTCGGACTTCCGTCGGTGCTGATCTCGTTTGATGGCAGTACACGAGGATATTCGTGTGATGATGACACCGGAAAAGGGTCGGGACGCAGCATAAAGGGTCTTAATCTTGTCGATGCACTTACGTATTGCGAGGATCTGCTGGTGAAGTTTGGCGGACATGAGCTGGCAGCCGGGCTTACCATACAGCGCTCGAAGGTACCTGATTTCATCAAGCGAATAAACGAATATGCCGCAAGCAATCTGAGCGACGAGGCTATGAGCGTCTGTCTTGAGGCCGACTGCGAGCTATCACTTGGTGATATAACGCTGAGTTTTGCGACCGAGCTGTATCATCTTGAGCCGTTCGGCGTTTCAAATCCTGTGCCGACATTTATTACCAGAGAACTGAAGATCGAGCGAATAATTGCCATAAGCTCGGGCAAGCATACCAAGCTCATACTGTCTGACGGCGAAAATACCATATGCGGTATGTATTTTAATATGCCGAGCTCTAAATTTCCTCTGCATGAAGGGGAATATGCTGACGTGCTTTTCAGCGTAGATATCAATGAGTTTCAGAATAACCGCGCTGTTCAGATGATAATTCAGGACATACGGATGTCGGAACAATGTGAAAAGGAATACGCCCACCAGCACCGCCGCTACGACGAGGTTAAAAACGGTGGAGAATTCACACCCGATGAGGATTTTATCCCCGACAGGGACGATCTTGCCGAGGTGTACAGGGTGCTGAGACGTGAATTCCGCATGGGTCATGACGCGCTTACCGAGCGCTCGTTGCTGTCGCTGATGCACACATCGTCGCCTCAGCGTACAATAAATTATGTAAAACTGATGTTCATTCTCCGGATCTTCAGAGAGCTGCAGATATGCAGTGTTGATCGGTTGGATGGAACACTGTTGGGATTTGAAATCACCAATTGCCAGTCAAAGACAAGCATAGATAAGTCATCGGTGCTGAAAAAGCTGAAAAGTCAGTGCACCGGAAGAAAGTGAAGCTCTGTTTCCCGAAGGGAGAGAAGTTATGGAAAACCAAAAAGTGGATCTGAATATTGACAGACTGCTGGAAATTTTGCGCAGTACCGGCAAAAGGTATGACACCGACAAAATACAGCGGGCATTTGAGTATGCCAATTCGCTGCATGAGGGACAGTTCCGCGCCAGCGGCGAGGCATATATATCGCATCCGATTGCGGTCGCCGAGATAGCGGCGCAAATGGAGCTTGATACAGATTCAATATGTGCGGCACTGTTGCATGATACGGTCGAGGATTGCGCCGACAAGACCAATCTCAAGGATATAGAAAAAAGATTCGGTTCCGATGTGGCGGTGCTGGTCGACGGGTTGACAAAGCTGGTTACAATACAGGTTGAGGATAAGGAAGAGGCTCACATCGAAAATATTCGTAAGATGTTATTTGCCATGTCCAAGGACATACGTGTAATATTCATCAAGCTGTGTGATCGCCTTCACAATATGCGCACGCTGTCGGCCAAGCCCGAGGCAAAGCAGCGCGTTACCGCGCTGGAAACCATGCAGGTATATGCGCCGCTGGCTCACAGACTGGGCATGCAACGCATGAAGCAGGAGCTGGAGGATCTCGGATTGTACTATCTTGATCCGATAGGCTATGCCGAGGTTAAGAATGATATACAGCGCAAGTACGGTCAGAACCGTGATCTCATAGAAAACGTACGTCAGAAAATTGAGGAAAAGCTCACTGAGAACAACATCAAATATACGTTGGAAGGCCGTGTCAAGTCGGTTTACAGTATATATAAAAAAATGTACAATCATAACAAGAGCTTTGACGAAATTTACGACTTTTACGCAATACGCATAATAGTCGATACCGAGCTTGAGTGTTATACCGTGCTCGGACTGATACACGAGATGTTCAGTTCAATTCCGGGGCGGTTTAAGGATTATATTTCTACTCCCAAGGCAAACATGTACCGCTCACTGCATACCACGGTCATAGGGCGTGACGGTGTTCCGTTTGAAGTTCAGATACGCACGTGGGAAATGCACCATGTGGCCGAATACGGAGTTGCCGCACACTGGAAGTATAAGTCCGGTGAGCAGTCGGCAGAGAATATCGATAAACGGCTTGAATGGATCGCACGTCTGATTGAAACTGAGGACGCAGCGCGTGATCCAGATGAGTTCCTTCAGGCTATCAAGACAGATATATTCCAGGAAGAAACGTATATTTTCACGCCCAAGGGCGACCTTATTGCACTGCCCGCCGGTTCTACAGTTATAGATTTTGCTTATGCCATACATTCTGCGGTTGGCAACAAAATGGTGGGAGCAAAGATCAACGGCATGATAGTGCCTATCGACCGTGTTCCGCAGAATGGCGAGATCGTCGAGATCCTGACATCGTCTTCTTCCAAAGGCCCCAGCCGCGATTGGCTGAAAATAGTCAAAACAAGCGAGGCACGGTCTAAGATTCGACAGTGGTTCAAAAAGGAAAAACGCGCGGACAATATTGTGGTCGGTCGCAGTATGATAGATGCCGAGCTTAAGCGCATGGGGCGTGCTGTGACCGAGGCGCAACGCACTGAAATTGTTTCAAATGCTGCGCAGAGAGCTGGATTTTCAACTGCCGACGATATGTACAATGCGCTCGGATATGGCGGAGTAGCCATTACCAAGCTTGCACTTAAGCTGCGCGAGGAATTTGATAAGGTAGTAAAACCGCTTGAGGAGCCGGAACCGGTGGTCGAGGCAGAACAGGTGAAGCTGGCCGAAAAGCCTAAAAACCTTAAGTCCAACAGCGGAATTATAGTGGACGGCGAGCACGGATGCCTGGTGAAATTTGCCAAATGCTGTAATCCGTTGCCCGGTGACCCGGTGATAGGCTTTATTACAAAGGGCTACGGTATTTCCATACACAAGGCAAATTGTCCCAATGTAATTGCCGGCATGAAGCGAGCTGAGGACGCAGGTAGATGGGTGAAGGCCAGCTGGGAAAGCCAGAGCGGCAGTGTCAATGATGCCTATGAAGTCATACTTCAGCTGCATGTAGCTGACCGTATCGGTGTTATTGCCGATGTGGCTGCCGCACTTGCCGACATGAAGGTGCCGATACTTTTTATCAATTCGCAAAGACGCACCAACGGATGCGGAATTATTAACCTTAAGATCAGCTGTCGCAATATCGATCACTATCAGATCATTGTGGACAGACTCAAAAGCCTGGATGGCGTTGACGACGTTGTCAGAGGATTTATCTGAGGAGACACAGCATGATAGCCGTTATACAGAGAACAGACAGCTCCACCGTTACGGTTGACGGTAAGTGCGTCGGAAAAGCCGGACGCGGACTGTGCATATTGCTTGGTGTGGCACGTGAGGACACAAGGCAGGACGCCGAGCTGTTGGCAGCGAAAATTAGCAAACTGCGAATATTCAGCGACGAAAATGACAAAATGAATTTATCGGTTACAGATGTTGGAGGCGAGGTGCTGGTGGTATCCAACTTCACATTGCTGGCCAACTACAGTCATGGTAACCGGCCCGAGTATTTCGGTGCGGCAGACCCTGAGGCGGCTAACGAGCTGTATGAATATTTCGCATCGCTTATGGAGGCACAGGTCGGCCATGTGGGACGGGGAGTTTTCGGTGCCCACATGTTGCTTGACATTCAGGGCAACGGGCCGGTTACCATAGTAATGGACAGCGAAAAACTGAAAAAGAAAAGCAAAGGATAAATATCCCCATGAAGCTGATTATACAAGGCGACATAAATAAATATTATGTCCAGACTCTATGCATGATATTTTTTCCCGGTGCGACCTTCGGCGAGGACGAGCAGGAGTCTCCGGACAACCCGACACTTGAGCTTCGCCTGACTCCGGCAGATAACGGTATATATGCATATGCGGAATTTCGCTACAAGGATCGTATATGTTCTGCCAAAAAGTATGCTGAGTATAAAGGTGACACACCTAACAGTAAGGTCAATAAAATAGTGACCGGTGCGGCTGTGCTGGCGGCAGCGGGAGAGCTGACCGGATACCGGCCGTCATGGGGGATGCTTACTGGTGTGCGTCCATCAAAGGTCGCTACTGAAATGCTGCAGGCAGGTATCAGCAAAACGCGCGTGCGCAAGATAATGACCAATGAGTATTTTGTTATCCCCAAAAAGTCGGCATTGGCGACCGATGTTGCGTTAAATGAAATGAAAATAATAGGTAAGCCGGATAAAATGGATTGCAGTGCTTATATTTCAATACCGTTTTGTCCGACACGATGTGCTTATTGTTCGTTTGTTTCGTACTCGTCACGCAAACTGCTGAATTTAATACCGGACTATCTTGAGCGTTTGCGAGCCGAGCTTGTTACCATGTTCGGTACCATACGCAGGCTGGGATTACGACTGCGGACAGTATATATCGGCGGTGGAACTCCTACCATACTTACTTCTGACCAGCTTGACACATTGCTCGGTACTGTGGCAGAAAATTGCGATGTATCGGCACTTGAGGAGTATACGCTTGAGGCCGGACGCCCCGACACTATTACTGCCGAAAAGCTGGAGGTAGCAACACGGCACGGTGTAAATCGCATAAGTGTAAATCCGCAAACACTCAACAATGATATATTGGCTGCTATCGGACGCGCACACACTGCCGAAAAATTTCTTGAGGCGTTCAACATTGCGCGTGGAATCGGCATACGCTGTATCAATACCGACCTTATTGTCGGACTGCCGGGTGACTGCTTCCAAAGCTTTTCCGAGAGCTTTGACAAGATACTGGCGCTACGGCCCGAGAACATCACAGTTCACACGTTTTGCGTGAAAAGAGCCGCAGAAATACGTCAGAGTGATGTGTATTCTCGCTACGGTGGCGACGCCGGAAAATGTGTTGACTATTCTCAGATAAAGTCTATTCAGGCCGGCTACAAGCCCTATTATATGTATCGTCAGAAGAATACGGTGGGAAACTATGAAAACGTAGGCTTCGCGCTTGACGGATTTGAGGGACGTTACAATATATACATGATGGAAGAAACACATTCAATATTTGCAGCCGGGGCAGGTGCTGTCACCAAACTGGTTCGCTATGGCGGCAATGAAGCCGAAAAGTCGATTATAACACGGCTGTTCAACCCCAAGTATCCTTACGAATATCTGGCGGGTGACCGCAGTGATGACATCAGACAAAAAACAGAGGAGTTTTATAACCAATACATACTGAACGCCGGGAACTGACACGGCGAGGAAAGGACTGGCTTGTTATGATGCAATCATACATGAGTTTCGCAAATGAAAGCGAAGCACGTAACTTTGTTGAAAAATGTGAACGCGATTTTGAGGAACGACTGTCAGGCGCAGTGGAGCGTGTTTGTGAGCACCGGGGGGTTCGGCTTATCGGATTGTCCGGGCCGACCTGCTCAGGCAAGACCACTGCGGCCAATAAGTTGATAAAATATCTTGTCGCACAAGGCAAAAAGGTGCATGTAGTATCAATTGATGACTTTTACTATGACCGTGATGTGCTTGTTGCACGTGCCAACAACGACCCTGATATTGAAATAGATTACGACTCTGAGGATACGATTGATCTTGACGAGCTGCGCCGTTGCGTGGAGCAGGTGTTCACCGATGAGCCCACTCAGATACCGAAATTTGATTTTCTTACCGGAAAACGCTCAGGCTACACCACCATCGATGCAGACGAAAACGATATGTTTATATTCGAGGGCATACAGGCTATATATCCGTCTGTTACAGCGCTGTTTCGTCAGTACGACTACAGGAGTGTATATATCAGCGTCGAGAGCGGTATCCGGATAGGAGATCGGACTTTCAGTACAGATGAGATCCGGCTGATGCGCCGCGTCGTCCGCGACTATAATTTCAGGGGGGCAACACCGGAGTTTACGCTGTATCTATGGGAAAGCGTACGTGCAAACGAGGAACTGAACATTTTTCCGTACGCTGTCGATTGCGACTATTTCATAAACTCAACACTTCCGTTTGAGATCAATATGCTGGTACCGTTTTTGCGCGAGATACTGCCGCAGGTCCCGGTTGACAACAAATACCGTGGGCAGGCTGAGGATATACTTGAGAAAATTGAGGGTATACAGCCGGTGTCTCCCAAGCTGCTGTCGCCTGAGTCGCTTTATTATGAATTTCTCAAGCGCGAGGAGTGATATTTTGAAAACACTGCTAAAGAATTTTCGCCTTTCGGACGGTAACGCGGCTTGTGCGGTGATAACCGACACGCATTTTTCATATGTTGGAAGTATGTGTCCGGAGGATAGATACGACACAGTAAAGGATTGCCGGGGCGGCTTGCTGATCCCGGCCTTTTACAATACACACTGCCATGCCGCCATGACACTGTTCCGCGGATACGGAGATGAGTTGCCGCTACAGCGTTGGCTGAACGAGCGTATATTCCCGGCGGAGGACAGACTTACGGGAGAGGCGGCCTATTATGCGTCGCTGCTGGCGTGTGCCGAAATGATACGGAGCGGCACGGTGTCGTTCTCTGACATGTACATGTTTGAGGATGTGACGGCGCAGGCTGTTTCTGAGTGCGGCATGAAGGCAAACCTGTCGCGCGGCATTGTGTCGTTTGATGACAACGCGGATTTTGCCGCTGACAGCCGACTTTGTGAGGCCTTGGGGCTGTACCGTAACTGGAACGGTGCCGAGGGCGGCAGGATAAAAGTTGAGTTGTCGCTTCACGCCGAATACACCAATGTGCCCGGCTTTGCCGCCTACGTTTCGGACGTGTGCCGTGAGCGGGGAATTGCACTTCAGCTCCATTTGTCGGAAACAAAGGACGAGCACCAAAAATGCATTGAAAAGTATGGCTATACACCGACTGAATTCTTTCTTCGTGCAGGTGCTTTCGATACACGTGTGACGGCGGCACACTGTGTGTGGGTCAGTGACGATGACATAGCCGTGCTGGCAGAGCGCGGAGTGTTTGTTTCGCACAATCCGGCCAGCAATATGAAGCTCGGAAGCGGTATAATGCCGTATACAAACATGAAGCGTGCGGGTGTCCGCCTGAGTTTCGGTACGGACGGGGCTGCGTCAAACAACGCACAAAGCATACTGCGCGAGATGCAGCTGGCCGCGCTGATACACAAGGGAACAGACTGCGATCCCACGGCGGCAACTGCCGCTGACATGCTGTACATGGCTACCCGCGGCGGCGCACTGGCGCAGGGGCGCGCTGACTGCGCAGTGATTGAACCGGGAGCTAGGGCAGACGTGGTTCTGATCGACTGCGATGCCGTCAATATGCAGCCGGCAAATGATGTGCTGTCGGCTATTATGTACAATGCAGATGTATCAAACGTGGTAATGACCATGTGCGACGGACGAATATTATATGAAAACGGTGAGTATAAATCTATTGACACAGAACGCGTGAAATTCAATTTTCGAAGCGCCGTGTCACAGATCTTGCAGGGCATACACTGATACATTCGGGGTGTTTGCCCCAAGCACCGGAGGACATATGCCCAAAAATGAGTTTACCGCGGAAACGTCCGCGGGGACGGTTAAAAAGCTGTTTTCGGGGACAGCAGTGTTAACGCTGTCTGCCATACTGACCAAGCTGACCGGACTTGTTTACAAGGTACCTCTCATTGCACTGGTCGGAACTGAGGGTATGGCTTATTTTCTTGCGGCCAATCATATATACATATTGCTGTTTGTTATCTCGACGGCAGGACTTCCGGTGGCGGTTGCCGTCATGGTGGCGGGCGCGGTTGCGCGCGGAGAGTATGACGCGGTTCGCCGTGTTTACCGCACGGCAGCTGCGCTGTTCGGCACGGTGGGAATTGCCGCAACTACCTTTATGGCGGCGGGAGCCGGGCTTATTTCTCGCCTTGTCGGAATACCGCAGGCAATATGGTGCATAATTGCCATAGCTCCGGCGGTGGCACTTGCATGTGTTGCCGGCGCTTTGCGCGGATATTTTCAGGGGCATCAGATAATGGTGCATACGGCTGTGTCACAAATGATAGAGGCGTTCGGAAAATTGGTGTTCGGTTTGGCAGGGGCATATCTGGTGCGAAAAGCCGGAGCCGATACGCCGTTTGTGGCGGCAGGAGCCATTGCCGGCATAACGCTGGGGGTCGGAATGTCGGCGCTGTACCTGGCGGTGGTTAAGGTCGCTTTTGACAGACGTTATTACGCCGGCGCTTCCGACGTATGCGGAGACAGAATATGCAAAACACAGCGCTCTGCAAGCGGAATACAGCCCGAAAAGCGGCGCACGCGAGGCTCTGTAATCGGACAGCTGTTGCGTCTGGCACTCCCTGTAACGCTCAGCTCGGCGGTAATAAGCCTTGGCGGCGTAATTGATACTGCGCTTATTCCCAAAAGTCTTATGGAATGCGGATTTTCGCAGAGCAGGGCATATACTTTGTTCAGCTGCTACGGAAATATGGCAATACCGCTGTTCAGCTTGACTCCGGCGCTGGTGTCGCCGATAGCAATGACGCTGGTTCCGTTGGTGTCATCGGCTCGCGGACGTGGCGACGAGACCGCGGAGAGCGAGGCAGTTTCCACTGCGATCCGGCTGACGCTGGCGCTGGCGCTTCCGGCATCCTTGGGGCTT
>URHI01000067.1 GCA_900547565.1 uncultured Eubacteriales bacterium
GTTGTCCGAGCTTATGTTCAGGCTTGAGAGCAAATCCGATAATTGAAAAACAGCCGTCATGGCCGGGAAACCGACCGTGACGGCTTTGTCATATTATTGTGTATATTTATTTGATTTCAAACTCGGCGTACAGCGGTGTGCAGTTGTACCCCACGAATGCTATTGCGCGGTATGTGCCGCTCCCGAGCCTTGAGATGAGACAGTCACGCGATATTTCGAGCGTGACCGAGCCGGATATCCCCGAGGCGGGCCACTCATATCCGGTAACTATGGGGTACGGGAGGTAGTAAAGTCGTTTCCACTCACCGTTTTCCAGCCTTTCAAGCCGTGGATATGCGCTGTAATACATGAGACTTTCATCTTTGTCGGATTTTGAAAGCCGGAACTCAATTTTTTCGAAATCAGCAGACACCTGTTCCTGAACTGCTACAAATGTCACGCCGTCGGCAGTCGCGGTTTCGGGAACAAAATCCGGGACCTTGGGGTCAGGGGTGCCGTTGGGACAGAAGCGTACGTGCTCATAGGCATCTAATGAAAAAATATAGTATTCGGGATATTCGCTCTGCATTTGCTCCAGCGTCTGCGGGATGTAATCGTAAGAGGTGGTCTGAGCCGGGGTGGTATCTTGCGGAGCGGTGCTTTGAGGGGTCGTATCCTGCGTGGGCGCAGAAGACGGGTTGCATGATACAAGGCAGGCTCCGCAGATGAGCAGGCAGAAAAGCAGACAAGCAAGCGTTCTCAAAACCGTGATCCTCCTGAAATAATATGTTTATATAATTATAACATGCAAAGAGGGAATTTGCAGCATTTGCCGGAATATTTGTATAAACGCACAAATATTGAATGCCTTATATGGACATAATTGACAATGCAAAGCCAATTAAGCAATACGCTCTCATACGCCGGTTGCACTGAAATTTTTGAATTGGCGAGAGTATATTTTATGGACGATTGAATTTATACTAATTTAGTGAATATTTTTGCGTGGAGTATTGAAATTGCACATTCTGCGCGTTATGAGAAATATCCGGCAGAATCTTTTCCGGGCGTTTTTTTACAACTTGCTCGGAATTCCGATAGCGGCAGGTGTGCTGTATCCGGCATTTGAAATAACGCTCAACCCCATGATCGCGGAGGCTATGAGTCTCAGCTCGCTGTTTGTCGTGACAAATGCCCTGCGGCTCTTCTGTACGGGGCACAAGAGCACAAAAAATTAAAATCAGAGCGCATGACCTGTGCTAGGAAATAATGAGATAAAACACATGAAAAAGATCATCAGCATTGACGGTATGCACTGCGAGCATTGCTCGGCTCGGGTGATCCGTGCGTTTGAAGAGCAGGGAATGAAGTGATCAGTCTCGCTCGAGAGCGGATCTGCAACAGTCAGCGTAGACACAGCAAAAATGTCGGACGGCGCGCTTCTGGATGCTGTCGAGGCGTTGGGATTTGACGTGGTGAATATCAGGGAGGCGTGAAGAAAGGTACGGCTTCGGGCTGTTGACGGCTGCAGACAGGGCCGCAAGGTACAGTTTGTCGGACTGAAAAAATCACTTTACGTTTTTCAAAACGGTAAAGTGATTTTTTGTATTTAAAACCGTGGGATTATTACCTCGCATCCCGGCGCCAGACAGCTACCGCCGCAAGGTGTACGAGATATAGCATCACGACGGCGGTCACGGCACTCAAAAGCAGTCCGAGAATGGGCATTCCGGTTAAAAGATACCACCCGGCATCAGCAATGTGCAGCTTTTCGATAATAGTCGCACCGGTCTCCGCCGTGTATTTAAACCCAAATGCGGCATAAAATCCGCAGAAAAGGAGTTGCGTAAAAACAGTCAGCCCGGCCTGAACCGCTATGACGGGCCAATAGTTCAGGCAAAAACGCACAGGTGAAAATTCGGAGTCGGCACATGCCGCAATTACACGACGGCGTTCGGCGCCGTTGTTGCGCAGGTATAAAATTAGATAAGCAACCGCGAAAATCACCTGTGATACAAATGATACGGCTATAATTATTGTGCGTGCAAGAGCAAGATCTTTGTTGTCGTCGACAATTATCTTCATTTCAACCGTCATAAGCATGCTGTATAATATTAATGTGGTCAAGCGAAAGATGTAAATGGCGGCAAGCCATTTTGCTCCCGAAGCTATCAGCCCCCTGATATCATTATGGGTGAGTTTCATTTTGCTTTACCTCCTTAAAGCGTCACGAGCCGCGCCTGCGCGTCAGTTCGTTTATAAATCCTGTCGAAGAAAACAGTGTGTAGCCGAACACCTCACTGCCCGATCCGCCTTCGGTCATGCAGCCGTCCTTTTTGTCATAGTAAAAAAGCTGATAGGGGACCGGGTGCAGTATCACGGCTTTGATCAGCGTGTGATTGCTTATGCTTGTCAATGGTTCGAAACCGAAATCGCGCTCACGCACGTGCTCGTTCAGCCCCATGGCCTCCTTAAGACGGCTCCGGAGAATGCCCGTTACGATCTTTACCTTACCCGAATCCTGAAAACGCAGAATTGTCAGCCTGCGGCGGCAGGGAAAAAACATACATTCATATACCGTATCCCCGCACTCCACTGCAAAGTCGGGGCGGTTTCCTGCATGGTAAAGACTGCGCAACGCCCCGCGGTATATGTACAGGCGCATACCATTGCGTCGGCAGGTGCGGCGCAGCTTGCGCATAAAGTTCAGCCGCTTGAACAGTCGACGCACATGCGGTGCAAATATCGCCGCCAGCACGCCGCCGCCAACCAGTGTGGCGAGTACGGCACTTTCGTGCGACGCCACCAGGATACCCGACAGGCCGAGTATAAAGGCGACGATGTACAGTCCGTAAAACGCCAGCGCAAAGGCGGCAATCAGGGTTTCGCGGAAAACGACCGAAAAGTACGTAATTTCATTGCCATCGTTATAACGCCGCCAGGACTGACGTGAATAGTGATTGTGTACACGTGCCTTGCGCTTCTGGGCATCGGTCAGCTTTTCTTGCCGGCTTCCGTCACGTATGTTACTGCCTTGGTTGAGCTTTTCAATGTCTCCATACAACCGCTCACGGTTGAATTTGTCATTCAGTGCCATGTGTCCTCCAATTGGTAAAGTTCATATAGCGTTACAATATGGTCATGTTGCGGTCAAATATATTATAACACGCAGTCATAAGACTGTCAACACTTTTTCACAAAAC
Organism: uncultured Eubacteriales bacterium; assembly: GCA_900547565.1. Classification (GTDB taxonomy): domain Bacteria; phylum Bacillota; class Clostridia; order Oscillospirales; family CAG-272; genus UMGS1002. Next base: position 3,183 of record URHI01000067.1, read on the forward strand.
AAATACTGAATTAATTCAGAAAAACTCTTGCAATAATGATCTGAATATGATATAATACATCTTATAATTCAAGCCAAGAGGATAACCCAATGCAATTTACAAACGAAAATAATTCACAAACCCCTGTTTCTCCCGAAATTGCCGAGATGTTCGACGATTTTGTTGAGGAAGCCAGAAATTCATATAGAATTCCCGACCGGGCGTTCGACAGTTATCGCGTCAAGCGCGGCTTGCGTGAAGCGGACGGTACCGGTGTTACGGCCGGCGTTACGCGCATAGGTAACGCGCACGGTTACGTTGTCAATGAGGGCGAAAAGGTGCCGGATGACGGCAAGCTGGAATACCGCGGATATGATATGTCCCGGTTGGTCGAAAGCTATGCCGCTGAGGGACGGTATGGTTTTGAGGAATGTACATATCTGCTGTTTTTCGGAGAGCTGCCCACTGCGGCACAGCTGACAAAATTCAATGCCCTGCTCGACGCCTGCCGCCGTCTGCCGCCGCGCTATACCGAGGATATACTTATGAAAGCGCCCTGCCGCTCACTCATGAACAAGATTTCAACCGGCGTTCTGGCGCTTTATTCCTACGACGAGGATCCGGATACCACCACGCTTGAAAACATGCTGCGCCAGAGCGTTGAGATAACTGCACGTCTGCCGGTCATTGCCGGGCAGGCATATGCGGTCTACAAAAACTATTTTTGCAACCGCAGTCTGCATATACATAATCCCCTGCCGGAGCTGTCAACGGCACAGAATTTTCTGCGTGTACTGCGTTCCGACAAGAGCTTTACTGAAGATGAGGCTCACCTGCTCGATCTTTGCCTTGTGCTTCATGCCGAGCACGGCGGCGGTAACAACTCAACATTTGCCTGCCGTGTTCTTTCGTCATCAGGAACGGACACGTATTCTGCCATAAGCGCGGCCGTCGGTGCGCTCAAAGGTCCGCGTCACGGCGGAGCCAATATCAAGGTTCAACAAATGTTCGATGATATAAAGGCAAATGTGCCAAACACAAAGGACGACGGTCAGCTGTCTGATTATCTCGTCAAGATATTGAGGGGCGAGGCATATGACGGTTCGGGCCTGATTTACGGTATGGGGCACCCAATTTACACCGTGTCTGACCCGCGTGCCAAGATGCTCAAGCGCTATGCCCGCGATCTCGCTTTCAAAAAAGGATACGGTGACGATTTTGAGCTACTTGAGAGCATCGAGCGACTGACACCTAAGGTTTTCTGCGAATTCAAGGGTATTGACCGTGCCATGTGTGCCAATATCGACCTGTATTCGGGCCTGGTATACCGCATGCTGGATATTCCGGTTGAGATGTATACGCCTCTGTTTGCCGTCGCGCGCGTGGCGGGTTGGTGCGCTCACCGCATGGAGGAGTTCAGCACGGCTCACAGAATTATACGTCCCGGTTACAAGTGCATAGAGCACGAGCGCGAGTTCATTCCGCTTGCGGACAGAAAGTGAAAATGTCTGTTTGGGGGGCTGTCTGTTATGTCGGCCTCCTTTTTTGACACGGCACAAAAATAATTTATTAATTTTTTCCTATTCGTCAATTTGAGACCTTTTTCGTTCTTGACAGCAGTCACTATATATGGTATAATTTTAATCGTAATAAACGCAAACAAGCACAAAATAAAAGGAGATTGAAAATATGAGAAAACTTGCCTCAATCATAGCTTTGATCCTCGTTGCCGCCACGGCGATATCCATGTCAGCCTGCCGCACACCCGGAGAGGGCAAAGACACAACCACGCCCAAGAGCTCGTCGATAACTCCCGAGGGGACCACGTCCACTCCCGATACGTCAACCACTCCTGCCGATACAACAACGTCCAACGATACAACCACATCCAATGATACAACTACTGCCAAAGATACTACCACAGCGCCCAAGGACACTACTACTGTTGCGCCCGAAGATATAGAGTGGACAAGCACTAACATTACGGTATATGTCTCTGTCAATAATGCTTGGGTCCGCAAGAGCCCCGATCTTGATGATGCAAGCCGCATTGAGGTACTGCACCTCGGCGATGCACTTACCTGCACCGCAACCAGTAAGTCTTGGATGAAGGTCACATACGGCGGTGAGACACGCTATATTTCCGCATCCTGCGTCACTACCGATGACATCAGCGGAAACGATTTTGAAACCGTCAATGACAAGGTGTATGTTTCGGTATCCACCGCATGGCTGCGCCTTGGTCCGTCTACCGACACCGAAGCGCTGAGCTTTGTTGCCAAGGGAACCGAGCTTACCCGTGTGGCAAAGAGTGCAAGCTGGAGCAAGGTCGTTATTGAAGGTAAAACGTATTATATCAGTAACTCCTGTGTGTCTACCACCAAGGTTCAATAACTTTTGATTTGATTGAATAAGACCGTCCCCCGCAGAATTTTTCTTCTGCGGGGGACGGTTTTTCAGATAGCCCGGCTTACAGAGAATTGCTTCTTGTAATTCTCCGATATTTATATATTATATATTGATAACTTTTGCTTCCCGGGCCATATTGGACTCACGGCTGTGACACGTAAACAGCAGGCATTGACCGCCGGCGCGGCACCAGCCGCTCAGAATATCCAGCATGCGTGCGGCGCGGATGTCATCAAGCTGTGCCAGCGCCTCGTCAAGTAATACCGGGGGCGGCTCATCACGGCATAACAGCCGTGTAAGCGCAAGGCGCAACGACAGATAGATCGCATCCCGTGTGCCGCCGCTTAAAAGTGCAACCGAACGTGTTGAGCCGTCGCTCTGGGTTGACAGCGCAAAATCATCTGCGATACCAAGCTGGCAATAACCACCGTCGGTCAGCACACTGAGCAGTTTTTGTGCTTCCTGACGAAGCGCCGGAGTAAATCCGCGCCGCAACTGTACGCTCGCCGAATTTATGGCGTTCAGCGCCATATCTATGGCTTCAGCCTTGTGCATCAGGCGTGCAAGCTCGCCCTTTACGGCATCAAGCTGTGCCGAAACACGTGCGGGCGATATTTCCTGAGCCTCGGCGAATGCTATGCGTCGCTCAAGCGCCGTCTGATCGTCATATGCCTCTCGCAGCGCCTTGGCGCACTGTTCGCGACGCGATCTGTGTTCTTCATCGCTGATAGCCTGTGCGCGGTCAAGGCGCTCGGCCTTCTGACGTAAAAACTGTTTGTCATATCCCTCAAGGCTTTGCGTCAGACGCTCAAGCTGTGCCTGACGTGCCGATATATCCTGCATCAGTTCGGTTCGGCGCAATGTGAATCTACGACAGTCAGCTGCCGCTTTTTGCATTGTGTCATAAATCGATTGTGCATCTTTATCCGCGCCGAGACCAAACGGTGCCAACAGCTCCTGTGCTCTTGATAACTCATTTTCAAGCGTGTGACGGCGGGTATTACATACATCTGACAGCGCCCTCGCCGCAGACATGTGATTGAGCTTGCCTTTTTCGGCGGCAAGGCAATCGTCTATATACCGTGCAAGCCCTGCGGCACCGGGATCACTGTCAAGCTCCAGCGGAGCGATAAAATCGGTTATATCGCGGCGCGCTTTGGCTGATGTTGCCAGCGTAACCGCTCCGGCAATTGCCATGACTGCTCCGATTCCGGCAATTGCCAGCCCGGGTATGACAATGTTCAGTGCCAGCCACAGCACAAGTCCGGCGGCCAGCGATACGCCTCCGACAAGCAGAGCCATAGTTCCGAGCGCCCGCCGCCGTGACAGCAATCTGACTCTGCGGTCATAGCCCTGAGTCACCAACGCCTTGGTCAGGCCGGACGCCTCCATTTTTTCGGCAATTGCGGCCAGATGCTCGTCGTATGTCGGAATTGAAGTATGCTGCCTGTAGCGCAGGTCTGCCTGCGACACGGCGTTATCGGCGGCAATCACCCGCTCGGCTGACTGTGTCAGCGTGGTCGAGTAATCATCCGGCGGAATAAAGCTGTCAGGGAAGGTCGTATTTTCAAGCTCGGACAGCGCTTTGCGCTGTACCTCCAGCTCGGCCGCTTCGCTTACCTGACGGTCGAAACGCCCGAGTATGAGCCACGCCTCGCTGCGCTCCCATATTTCGTCCAGTCTGGTCTGTTCGGCCGACGCCCGTTCGGTTTTTCGGCGGCATTCGCCAAGCTGCGCTTCAAGCTCAATGATCGACCGCGCATTGTCCTCGGAACGGCGCAGCTGTTCCTCGAGACGCTCACGTTCGCATTTCAGCTCATAAATTTTGCCGCCCCGCCCGGGTTTGTGTAAAAGCTCGCGGCGAGCGTCCTCAAGCCGTTTGCATACCTTTGGAACGCTGACGCCTTCATCGGCTGTGCGCAGCATGTTTTCAATGCTCGATCCCAGCTCGCCCGCGTTTATTTCGGTATTTCTGAGCTGTGATACTGCGCAGGTGCTGTTAAACGCTTGGGTTGACAGCCCGAGAAACAGCTCACCCGGGCATTGCCCGCGGTAGGCCATCTCACCGGTCTGACCGTCAAAAATTCGAACCGGCTTTTCGCTGTAGCTGTCGCCGCGTGCAGTGTGTGTGACAGTGCCCTCGCGCTCTATGCGCCAGATACGTCCGTCGGCTGTAGACAGCGTCATGCTTCCTACGGCGCGGCCGCCGGTCCAGCTGAGATAGCGCTCCTTGTCGGACGGCTCTGTTCCCCCGGCACGGCCGGCAAAGCCGTACAGCATGAAGCGTATGAAGGCCAGGATGGTCGACTTGCCCGATTCATTTTGCCCTTCGATAATGTTAAGCCCGTCATCAAATTCAAGGGTATAGTCGTGAAGCGCGCCGAATTCAATAATTTCCAGTTTTATCAGCTTCATTGCTCCACCTCCACGGACGGTGCATCGGGCAGTATAGTGCGGCCGTCTATAGCGGCAAGTCCTGCCCGCAGAGCGTCTGCGGCAACGATGCGCTGTGAGCTGTCACCGTCGCGCAAAAGCGGCAGCAGCTCACGGTAGAGTGCACCGCGCAATGTCATATCATTTTCAAGATATCCGGCATCGAACACAGGAAGTGTTTCGTCACGCAGCTCGATGTATTCGGGACCTGCGCCGACAATACGTGCAATTCCGGAGGCCGACAGCTGTGCCGTCGGTGCGACCTCTCCTGTGAGTATTACGCGCAGCGAGGTTTCGGAGCCGTAATTTTTTGATTCTATAAGCTGCTGAACGCGTCCGGCAACATCGGCGTCCGAGTCAAGGCCTGTGACGTCCAGCCTCTCGACCATATATCGTTTGTCGGCATAACGACGGGATTCAAGCGTCACACGGTGGTTGCTGTCGATCGTCACGATCAGTGCGCCGCCCCAGCCCGGTTCGTCAAAGCTACGCCCCATGGGACAGCCGCTGTATGCCACTGTGGTTCCGCTCAGTACCTCCGGCTTGCCGGGAACGTGGATATGCCCCAGCGCGGCGTAGGTAAAGCCGCGGTAGGCTATATCGCGAGGATTGAGAGGGCACTTTTTGGACAGCAGATTGCGCGTGTCGCCGTGTTGGCACAGAATGTGTATTTTATCGCCTGAAAGTGTCGGGATACGTACCATAGGGGGATTTTCCATGAGTCCGCGGACAAATGCCGCCCCCCAGATGTCGACACCGAGGTCTGGAAAATCGAAGCAGGACGGTGCTTCATCACGGAAAATATATACGTTTGACGGGAACTTGCCTGTGGCGTATATGCTTTGCGGCGTATACGGGTCATGGTTGCCGGGACATATGACGACGGGGCATTTCAGCGTTTCAAAGCCTGCCTGCAGTACCTTCAGAGTCTGCATACTGACATAACCGCTGTCAAACAGGTCGCCCGGCATAAGTACCAGGTCGACATGCTCGTCGGCGGCAGACTGCATCATTCGGATAAATACCTGGCGCAGCTCATCGCGGCGCTTCTCGCTGACAGACGGCGGCAGTGATGAAAACGGACTGTCGAGGTGCAGGTCAGCGGTATGAAAAATTCTCAGCATTTATGTCTCCGGAGTTAGATTTATTACATAATAATTATAGCATATATACGCTGAAATGGCAAGGGGACGGGGAAGGGAAAATTGTTTATTTTGGGGACAGGCAATATTCCGGTAATCCCCCGAGCCAACCGTAAAAAAATCACTTTACCGCCCTTCAAGAGCGGTAAAGTGATTTTTTTGTCTGTCAGCTCCTATATTGATTACTTTCTGATATTCGCCTTGCGGACAATGATGAATGCCACAAATGCGGCTGCAAGCAGCAGCACGGCCACAACTGAAATGATGATGCCGACCGACATTCCCTTGCTGTCATCCTTAGGTTGCTCGGGGGCGGAGGTGGTGGTTGTAATCGCCGCCGCCTTGTAGGTCGCGGTGAAGGTCATGTTTCCGGACACAGTCGATGCCTCAGGCGTCCAGCCGGTAAACTCGTAACCGTTGCGGACCGGCCCGTCAGGTAGCTCTATGCTGTCTCCGAAGTTGTATTCAAATGTTTTATATACACTGCCGTCCTGGTTGAAGAAGGTCACGGTGTAGACGCGCTTGACGGATCTGAACTGAGCCGTGTATACCGTATCTCCGGTTACGCCGACAAGCTCCTTGTCCCAGCCGGTGAAAATGTATTCATATGTATCGTCTGCGTCCTTAACGACAGCAACGCCGTCCGACAGATTTGGGATATCGCCGTAATGATATTTGGATGTCTGTACTTCATTTCCATTGCCGTCTACAAATGTCACACTGTAGTCTATGTACTCGCCTTTGAACTGCGCGGTGTAGGTTGTATTGCCTGTCACCATTCCAAGCGGTTGATCCCAGTCGGTGAAGGTGTAGGTGTAGATCGAATCGGCGGGTTTTGTGGGAGTAGCTTCGGGAGCGCTTACCAGATCGCCGTAGCCATATTCGGCCTCAGACATTATTTTGCCGTCGCCGTCCACGAATCTGACGGTGAATCTGGCTTTCTCGGCCTTGTACAGCGCGGTGTACGTGGCGTTTCCGGTCACGTTTGCCGGCACTTCGGGGTCCCATGCGTCGAACACATAGTTATACTGTTCTTCAATCACCGACGGCACCGTGGGTACGACCACAAGATCGCCGTAGTGGTAGGTAGCGGTGGAAATAACGGTATCGCCGCGTCCCATGAAGGTAACGGTATATTCAATATACCGCTTGTTGAACACCGCACGGCAGACTATGTCGTCGTTGGCGGTGACGCGACCGTCCGGCAGTACGTCAGCCTTGCCGTCGCCGTTGGTATCCCAGCCTGCAAAGCTGTAGGTATAATAATTATCTGCGTCTTTGGTGGGAGCGGCGGGCATTGTTACCAGCACACCGTGCGGGTAAAAGCCGGATTGCAGCATGACATCGCCGCAGTAAAAGCTGATCTTGAACTCCCCTATGCTCCAGACGGCATACAGCGTGGTGTCGCCGTCGAGGTTGTAGCTGTCTCCGGGGAGGTATTCGGCCGCGGTTGCGTTTTTGTTTGTCGACCAGCCTGCGAAGTTGTATCCCGCACGCTCGGGCACTGCAGAGCTGAGTATTGCGGGGCTGCCATCCTGCTTTGGCTGAGTAGGCAACTGTGGAGATCCACCGTTCGAGTCAAAGCTGATAGTATAGCGTGCAGTGGGAATATACTGCGCATAGCCGAGGTATATCCAGCCGTCCTTGCCGTTGAGACGTATCTTGCCCCAGCCGTTGGACGACACCTCAGATACAGTGACCTTGTCTCCGTAGCTGACGGAGCCGATTATGTTGTTGGAGGTTCCCGCTCCGTCGCGCACGTTGAGGTCGGACGAGGTTACGGTGATGAAATACGTTCCGGGTACCTGCTTGGAAAAGTCAAGCGCTTCACGACTGCGGAGGTCGTCGACATTGACGAAGATGCCTTCCGTGA
>URHI01000068.1 GCA_900547565.1 uncultured Eubacteriales bacterium
ACCATTTTCTGCCGCGTAGCAGAAAATGGTCACTTCTCACCGTCCTGAAAGACAATATTCCTGTAACTTTCTTGTCGTCCTTGTAAGACGATATTTCTGTAATCTTCTTATCGTCCCAAAAGACAATATTTCTATAGAAAACAACTCCCCCACCGTCGTGTAAGACACTATCCAACCAAAATTATTTATCCATCATACCCCTCAGTTCCTCAAGCGCCGCGCTCAGCCCCCCGACGCGATCTATGATTCCATATTTGACCGCTTGCTCGCCGTCAATGATAGAACCGACATCGGTCGCAATTTCATCGGGACGCATCATCAGCTCCTGAATTTTGTCCGGATCGGCATGCGAATGATCACATATAAAACGAATTATTCTCCGCTGCATCTCGCGGAAATAGTTGAACGTCTGCGGAACACCGACAACTAACCCGTTTATCCGGACCGGGTGTATGGTCATGGTAGCGCTCGGAACGATAAACGACCGCCTCGCCGCCACAGCCAGCGGCACTCCGATGGAATGACCGCCGCCCAGCACCAACGACACACTCGGCTTGGTCATCGACGCTATCATTTCGGCAATCGCCAACCCGGCTTCAACATCACCGCCCATGGTGTTGAGCACGATCAGCACTCCTCTCACGCTGTCGCTCTGTTCGATCGACACCAAAAGAGGAATAATATGCTCATATTTTGTCGCTTTCTGGTTGTCTCCCAACAAATAATGTCCTTCTATCTGACCGATTATGGACAGACACTGTATATCGCCGCGGGAGCTTTCCGCAATTATACTTCCGCTCTTGACTATGTTCTCAAACTGCTCGTTTTTCTGCTCGTCCTTGCTTGCTTGCTGTTCCGACATGGCTTTCCTCCTGAAATATACTATCGTATATTATTGCCTCAAGAACGCATAATTATGTTGCAGTCAAAAATAAAAAAGGCCTCGCCACTCATCTGGACGAAGCCATATAGGTCATATGACGTATTCCCCGCCGGACACACCGGGAAGCAGATCCGCCAGCGTGATACCGTCGAAAAAATCCGTTGTCATTCGGTAATATTTCTGCCACATCGGCAAGGTACGACATTCTGCCGCACGCGGACACGGCTGTGCTCCGCATTCAAGACACGCCACCGGAGCCAGCTCCTCGTCGGCAGCACGCAGTATCTCGCCGACAGTGTACTCGTCAGGACTGCGGCGCAGACGGTACCCGCCGCCCTTGCCGTGCAAGCCCTCGACCAAACCGTGCCGTGTAAGAAGCGGCATTATTTTTTCAATATATTTCAGGGAAATTTCCTGCTGCTCGGCCACCTGACGCATCGGAACATACTCACCGTTACGGCACTCTGCCAGGTCGAGCATGACACGTATGGCATATCTACCGCGTGTGGATATCATATATAATCAACTCCTTACCAACGGTTTACACAGGATATTTTACCACGATGCCCGTCAGTTGTCAAGCCGAACAACGGTTCCGCCGCCCAGCACAACGTCGCCGTCGTACATAACGGCAGCCTGACCCGGCGTTACGGCGCGTTGCGGAGCATCAAATACAATATGGGCTTTTCCGTTGCTCCCGGGTGTCACCACGGCCCACTGCTCCGGCTGACGGTAGCGCGTCCTGACCTGACAGCGTACCCGGCCTTGCGGTATCTCCCCCGAAATCCAGTTTACATCACAAATATCCGCTTGACGTACGTATAAATCCGCCTCGCTGCCCAGCACTACTGTGTTATTCTCGGGACATACAGCGCAAACAAATAACTTACCCGGTGTCCTGCCGGCAAGCTCGGCACCGAGTCCGCGGTGCTGTCCTATCGCGTAGTGAATTATGCCGCGGTGGCGGCCTATAACACGGCCGTCCGTTGTGATAAAATTGCCCGGCTCGGCGGCTGTAGCCGAATGAAGCTGTACAACGCTGGCATAATCGCCGTCGGGGACAAAGCAAATATCCTGACTGTCAGGCTTGCCCGCGTTGACAAAGCCCTCCTCGACCGCAATGGCACGGACTTCGGATTTTCTCAGCTCTCCCAACGGAAAACTGATATGCGCAAGCTGGTTCTGAGTCAGCATGTAAAGCACATAGCTCTGATCCTTAGTGACGTCCGCACCGCGAAGCAGCTGATACTTTCCACCCTCATAACGTATGCGGGCGTAATGTCCTGTTGCAACCGCGTCACAGCCGAATATAGCAGCGCGAGTGAACAGCTGGACCTGCGGACAATTATTTGGACCAAAACATATTTCTAGATTCCTCGGAGCCGAGGCAAATCAGGAACCGCCGAAGGCGGCATGCTCTTGACAAGCTGACTCAGCGGTGATAAACTCATAACCCGACGGCGAAACAATCAAACATATTTCTGAGTTCTTCGTCGCCGTCGGCAACTCCGAACATCACCGCTGAGTCAGCTTGTCAAGAGTGCCGGAAAGTTATGTGAGCATCTTCATTCTGTATTCTGCCGGGCTTAAGTATCCAAGCGACTTTTTTATCCTTCGTTCATTATACCAGTGAATATAATCATCAATCGCACAAATGAAATCTTCCAGACTTACCCCCGCCCAAGAACGCCCATAGAACATTTCATTTTTTAGTCGTCCAAAGAAACCTTCGCAAGCCGAATTATCCGGAGAACAGGCCTTCTTTGACATGGATCGTATCAGGTGAAATCGATCCATGCGTTCGATCCATCCGGGCCAGCGGTAATGGCATCCCCTGTCAGAATGAATGATCGGATGCTCGTCTTCTCCTAAAACTAATACAGCTTCGTCTAGCATCGTATTTGTCAGTTCAGCGTCTGGAGAAGTCCCAACTGTCCATGTGACTATTTTTCCGTCAAAGCAGTCAAGCATTGGTGATAAGTATACTTTCCCAGCCGGAATGTGAAATTCTGTGATATCTGTCAGCCATTTCTGATTGGGCTTTTCGGCATGGAAGTCCCTGGCTATGAGATTGGGAACTTCCGGAGTGATTTCGCCTTTATAGGAGCTGTATTTTCCTTGATCTGAAGCTTTTACTACGAGTCCCTCTTCTTTCATCAACCTTCGTATTACTTTTTCAGACACTCGAATTTCAAGCCCTATTAGTACCCCGTAGATACGCCGATACCCATACGATTTGTAGTTTTGATTGAAGATTTCCGTTATTCTCTTTCTTAATTCATAGTATTTGTCTGTTTTCAGCTTATTCGCCCTTTGGTAGCAGTAGCTGCTTTTGGATATCTTCAATTCGCACAAGAGATTCCTTAACCGATATTTATTTCTCAAGGCATCTATCACATCGGTTTTTTCTTTATTGCTTATCTTTTCCAGATAGATGCCGTTCTCTTTTTTTAGTATTTCACCGGCTGTTTCCAAAATATCCTTCTGCATTTGAAGGCGAAACACTTCTTTTTCAAGCTGCGCTTTTTCGCTTTCCAAGCTGTGTATCTTTTCTTTCAGATCATCAGCTGTTTGCTCTGATATTTCCGATGAGGGTAACGGTTTCTGTGTTTTCATATCCTTTTCTTCCGCCTTGTCGAGCAGCTGCTTATACCATACTCGTATCGATGCCGGATTCACGGATAACTCTTCCGATATTTCTTTCGGCTTTTTCCCGGAACAATACATTTCTACAGCATTATATTTTTGCTCTTGGCTATATCTTACTACTTTTCTGTGGGAATTACAAGACCATACACCTTTTTCCCTTGGAAGATCCTCTTTCAGCCATTCATTCATTAAGGTTCTTCCCGGATATCCAAGATCCGTAATCGTTTTGGCTACACTCATACCGTGAGACTTGAAGTATTCAACGGCTCGTTGCCTTTGTTCTTCCGTATATTTCGATCTTTTCTTGTTGGAGCAAGTTCCGTTCTCCTTATAGTCTTTTATCCAAGCATATAACAGTGTTCTGGATGTCGGATATCCCAACTCCGCCATCACCCATGTGATATGGCCTAATTTTTCATATAGTTTGATTGCCTTTTCTTTTTCTTCTTCCGTATATCTTCTTCCCATTTTTGACCTTTCCGGTCCAACTTTTCGTCCGCATCCCCGCTTGTCGAATTTTATATAGCGGTTACAGTCTATGCAGGGATTGGGCGTGATGCCGCGCATATAACTGTCGGCAAAGCGCTCTATTACCTGCCGCCGGAAGTCCGGTGAAAAATTAAACACATAGTGCGGTATTCCCAGCCTTCGCGCCACCGCGCGGGCGTCCTCAACGTCCTCAAGAGAACAGCAGGTGTGTGTCTGCGGCACTCCGGCATCGGGATTGTCAAACAGCTTCATGGTACATCCGATGCAGTCGTTGCCTGCCTCAATCAGCAGCCGTGCAGCGACAGACGAGTCGACTCCGCCGCTCATGGCCACCAGATATTTCATATGTGCTCAGTCGGCAAACAGTGCGGTCGAGAGATACCGGTCGCCTGTATCGGGGAACAGTACTACTATGTTTTTGCCGGCTGCTTCGGGGCGTTTTGCCAGTTGAATCGCTGCCCACAGCGCAGCACCGGATGAAATTCCGACAAGCACGCCCTCACTGTGACCGACCAGCCGTCCGGCCTTGAAGGCATCGTCGTTGGTAACGGTGATTATCTCGTCGTATACCGAGGTGTCCAGCACGTCGGGAACAAAGCCGGCACCGATACCCTGTATTTTATGTGTCCCCGCAACTCCGGTCGACAGCACCGCCGAGCTTGCAGGCTCAACTGCAACGACATGCACATCGGGCTTTTGGGATTTGAGGTAGTGCCCTACCCCGGTAATTGTACCGCCGGTTCCGACGCCGGCGACGAAATAATCGACGTTGCCGCCGGTATCCTCAAAAATCTCGGGACCTGTCGTGCGGAAATGAGCTTCGGGATTAGCCTCGTTGACAAACTGACCCGGAATAAAGCTGTTGGGTATTTCGGCGGCCAGCTCGTCCGCCCTGGCAATGGCCCCCTTCATTCCCTTAGAACCCTCGGTGAGCACCAGCTCGGCGCCGTACGCCTTCATAAGCTGACGCCGCTCAACCGACATGGTTTCGGGCATAACGATTATTATGCGATATCCGCGTGCGGCGGCAACAGACGCAAGTCCTATACCTGTATTGCCGGAGGTAGGTTCGATTATGACCGAACCCGGCTTCAGTGCTCCGCGCTTCTCTGCATCGTCTATCATAGCCTTGGCTATGCGGTCTTTGACAGATCCTGCGGGGTTGAAGTATTCGAGCTTGGCTATGATATGGGCTTTGATATCAAGCGCTTTTTCAATGTTTGTAAGCTCCAGCAAGGGAGTTTTGCCGATAAGCTGGTCGGCGGAGGTATAAATGTTTGACATGGTGATTCTCCTTTTAAGATGATTTGAATAAGATGATTTGAATTTTTGATTTTCCACGGTTAATTTTTTTGCCGGACAGTGTTTTCCCCGGCAAAGCAGTATCAGCAGGTGCAAGCGGCATCGGCTTGATAATTTTTGCACCAACATACTATGTTGGTAGTATTATAATCCGCTGTCGCTGTTTTGTCAATAGATATTTGAAAAAAATCTGAATTTTTTTTGCAATGAGCCTGGAAAAGGCAAATATGGTCGGCAGAACTGCAATCAAGCCGATTTGCCCGTCGTTGTAAGCACGGATAAGCAAAAAAATGCCGCCGGCATGAAGCAAGTTCTCACACGCCCGCTAAACGGTGAGGCAACGGTGCGGCGCAAGCTCATTGCTACGCTGAGTTACGGCCTTGCGACCCGAGAGCATAAAAAATCACTTTACCGTACAAAAAGCGGTAAAGTGATTTTGTCTGAAACCTCGTCAACAGGTCTGCCAAAATCCAAAACAGGCTGTTTACTTCAGTTTCACATCAATATATATCGGGCAGTGGTCCGAAGCATCGATCGCGGCGCTGCAGAACAAAGTGTTGTAATATCTTACATCAACACCTCCTGATGTTGCTATATGATCAATGCACACCGCCGCCGACGCTGAAGGCTTGCTGCCGCGCGTATGCGTGGTTTTGCATGCGCGGTTTATAACGTCTGCTGTGTATTTTGGATCCTGCATGCCGGTCGCGGCCATAAAGCCTTTGAAATCATCTGAGGTTTCGGCCTGGTTGTAATCCCCGGTGCTGAAAACGGGGCATTTGTACTTGGCCACCAGTTCATTTATCAGCTTGGCGTTCTCAACCGCCTGCACCTGCTGCATTGCGGCATTGGAGCCAAGATCCCAGTGTGTACTGGTGACTATAAAGGTCGTCCCGTCAGACTTGCGGCAGAAGTATCCCCATGTCAGATTGCGCAGTAGCGGGCTGTTGCCCTGAGAGTAGACGGTGCATCCGCTGTCCAGCAGCTCAACCGTTTCGGTGTTATACATCAATGTGGAATAATCCGGCCCGCCGGAAGGAATTGTTCGCACGGCAAAGGCATACGTGCCTTCCATAAGATTATCCAGTGCATCATACCACACCGCGGTTACTTCCTGAAGGCCGACCACATCGGGGCGATAGCAATACAATATCCTGGCAACATTGGTGTCACGGCCGGCGACAGGCGGCTTGTCATTCCACAGCTCGGCGAGTATATTGAAGGACATTATGCGCAGATCCGCGCCCTCTGCAAGTGCCGGATCCTCACCATCAGACAGCGTAATACTTCCTTTTCCGTCACACAAGTAGTTATCTGAGATCCTGAAATCCGGGACGCACATTCCGGACAGAAAGGTTGTGGCGAATTCGTCTGCGGCAAGCATTGTTGACATATTTGTGCCGCCACCGATAACCAGCTTTTTGCCGTCCGTCCGGACGGTATATTCAAGTCCGGTCATGTTTTTGAGGACCGCCGTCTGACTGCGGCTGCTCAAACCTACCAGTATTTCGCAATCCTGTGCCGCCGTTTTGTCGGGCACAACGTCCAGCTTGACTCCGCACAGCTTTTCAACTGCGGAAGCGAGCCTATCGGCCGCATCCTTGGTATTTTTGTTGCCCGAGGCATAGACCAAACGGTAAGCGGACAGCGGGTTTGCTTCATCAAACAGGTTGCGGTTGCCTGACAAGTAGGTATAATCCTGCTTCATTTTCATGATGTTTTTGTCCCCCTGCTTTTCTACACTGACCAACTGAGAGGTGAAATATTCGGCGGCAGTACGCAGATCGTCTGCCGTGCAGGCGGCGATGACCACCTTGTTGCCGACCGTGCGTATCGCAAAATCCCCGCTGTTGAGCGTTTGTATAACCTGCGCGGTTTCATCACGGTTGGTGTAACCAACGAGTATTTCGCGTGTTTCGGAATCAGGCTGCTCTCCCCGCCGGACCCAGTCGGTGTTTATTTTAATGCTTTTACTTTCAAGCATGTCAGCTATGCGATTTTTAAGAGCGACAGCTATGTCGGTAATTACCTGCGGACTGTCCTCGGCACGTATAATAGTGTAGGAAACGTCATCGGAAAACAGTATTTTGCCGTTCTGTTCAGTGTCTGAGGTTGGCAAAGAGGTATCCTGAGCGGGTGTTGTGGTATCATTATCCGCCCCTGTGTTGTTACAGCCCGCAAGCATGAGCAGCGCGAGCACAATACACAAAACAATTCTTAAGATCTTCATATAAAGTACCGCCTTTTCTTAATTCTGGAATAATAAGTCAGTCAAACGTCCTCATGACATCAAGCTCTGCGGAGCTGTAGCGCGGCGAACCTACCGCCCTTGCGGCGCTCCACACCTGTGCAACCGAACGGCACGACCAGTCCGGCGAATAGTCGGAAAACAGGCAGGCAGTTGCCGAATTGGAATATACAATGCAGACATACGCCGCGGCGGAATATCCGGTATTGCGGTCCGAAACGGGAATAGCGTCGGTGTCGCCGCTGAATGCGTAATATCCGCCCGGCATGGCCGTCTGCCGCCACGATTCGGCAACGGTTTTCTTGTATGCAATCGATCTTGCCGCCAGCTCGGCAGTGTCAAGCGTGCTCAGACCGTCCACCGGGGTAGGACATATGATAAGTCCGCAGCTGACTTTGTCGTCTCCAACCACCGAGCGCAGCTTTTCATAGCCGTCGCGGTCAACTATTCCGTTGAAGCGCAGTGCGGAAACTGCGGCTATCTTGGCTGACGCGCCGTAGCGCATACCGATAAAAAGATACAACGGAGAGATGGTGATATTGCCGTCTGCCATAACGCCGGCACCGGCAGGAAGCAGCATTTCGGACTGTCCCTGCACTGTCACCAACCAGCCGGCAAAGTGATAGTTTGGTTCTGTGGGCGCAGGCGCCTGAGGCAGCGTATAAACACTTCCCGCCTCCACCTGTTCGGTCTGTTCCGTATCTCCTTTTACGGTCACGGTCACAGCCGGCTTGCTTACCGTAACGTGCACAGCCGCGATTAGATAATAACGCACATTGTTTCGCGTGTTATCGGTCACGTCGAACCCGACCCGGCCGCGCACAGCCACGACATGCTTACCCACTGTCAATGCCTCTGCCGGTACCTCGGCACTGAAATAATACGGAACTTCGGGTGCGGCGCAACCGGAAAAGGCCTTGTCGGTAATAGTGAGCTTGTCCTCATGTGTGCCTGACATAGCCACCCACTCGCCGCCGTCGATGCTGTACTCATATGCCTGAGGTACGCAGGAGTGCAGTGACGAGCCGGTTACGCTGAGCACCTCGCCCGCGGTGTGCGGAATTTCAAAGGTGTTAACGTAGGTGTTGATATATTCCGGGCAGTCGGTATACATGGACAGGTGATTGCGACTGCTGTATTTTGACGGCGATGTCGCATAATACTCGCATTTACCCGCAGCGGGGTCGGGACAGGAGGCATCCGGCATACCGGAATAGACCGGAATTACAAAAGTGAACGGACAGTCAAGGCAATCTCCCGCCGCCACGGAGGTATAGCTGTTGCGGGCCTCGGACAGTGCCGCTCCGATATTCTGCATATACTGTCCCCAGAAGTTACGAGAACCGCCGGAGGCAGACTTTGAGCGGTTATCTACGTTCCACTTCTGCAGGTACAGCGTGTTCTGATAGTTACCGATATATGAATTGCTCAGCTTGACTGCTCCGCCGTATATAGACTTCCATTTTGTATCCCAGCTCGGCGAGCCTCCCCATTTGTCAGCCATTGACGCAGTTCCTGTCTCAGCCTCCTTCATAGCGCCGAGCAGTATGGCAAAGCGACCGGTGCCGGACGCATTTATATTGAAGAAATTATAAAGCCCGTTGTAGCTTTTGAGCTGAGCCTCGGTGTAGCCTGAAGACGGTGCATAGACAAGGGCACCGTTTTCGGTCTGAATATTGTTGGAGTAATAATACCACAGCTTGTCACCGCAGCTGCCGTTTATCTGTGCGCCGCGGCCGCTGCCCTGCTCCTGGCGAGCACGTGAGGCCAGATGTATCGGATTTATGCCCAGCTCGCGGCCAACCTCATAAAAATATTCAGCATATGTATATCCGTTCTCGAGCTTTGCGCCGTCCATAAACGTTCCGGCCAACGCGGTTTCAACCTGCGACACAGTTATACTGTCGCGGAAGCTGAGATCCTCAAACTGAAATATGTCCTTTTCATTGAGAAAGTTGCGCGGATCCATAAAATAGCTCACGGCGGCAGCCGAGGCCTGATACCAGCCCGAGTCATATTTCTGCGTGTTGGTACTGTGGCGGTATGCCGCGAACGCTTCGCTTGCCGAAATAAGTGAGCGCTTGGGGTTATCGTCTGTTTCCATGTACAGGCAATACTCCCATGTATACTTGGAATTGAGCTGTGTCACCATGAGCGGCTCGAAGCTCCATGACGGGTGAAGCAGGTGCAGCTCATACAGCCGGTCAACGTACGAGTCGGGGAAGCCCAGCCCGCGCAGATACGACCTGTACTCGTCATAGTCCGATGTACCGGCAGCTCCGACAGGCATCGCTGTCATGACCGCGACCGCCAAAACGGCCATCAGCAACGCTACCGACCGCTTCAAACAGTTGTTCATAATAATAATCCTCCCCGGGATCATATCTCCCCTGATTTTTTCATGTATATGAAATCATTTCATAAAATTATATCATATTCCCACATTGGTTTCAATAGGCAGTCCGGATTTTTTGCCAAAGCTATTTACAAAGGGTAGGCATATGTGGTATAATTTCGGTGTCGAAAAGCCTCAAATTGTCAATATATATGTATTGAATTAGCAAAACTAACACATAATATGGAGAACCGGAAAATGAAACTATGTAAAAGAATGGTGCTGTACTTGCTTATACTGCTCATGGTTATTACCGTCGTTCCGATAACAACATCGGCAACTGATCCCGTGTATACGACCTCCGAGCCATACCGCAGCAGCCAGTATTACGCTCAACTCAAATCCGTCACGCTGACAGGAGACCAGCGCACCGACGTGGTGCTTGTGGCACTGTCCCAGCTTGGCTACCACGAGGGTGACAGCGATGCCGATATGCACGGAAATTCCTCCGGCACCCGCGACTTCGTTGAATATAACCGGCTTTACGGCAAGGTAGACAATAATCAGGGCAACGGAGTCAGCTACGGCTACTACTGGTGCTGTGCCTTCGCCACATGGTGCACACGGCAGGCGGGTGTTCCGACGACTGTAGTCAAAACCGAGATAAGCTGCACACGGCTGATCACATGGTTTCGCAAGTATTCTACATATCATAAACGTACCGACGGATATACCCCGAGGACGGGTGATCTTATCTTCTTCAACTCCAACAGCAGTGCCGCAGAGTATACCGCCTCGCACATAGGTATCGTCATGTACGTAAGCGGCGACACAGTCTACACAATCGAAGGCAATACCGACAACTCGGCCGATAAAAAGCTCGGCGACCGCGTCTGCGTCAAGAGCTACAAACTTACCAGCACCTACATAGTCGGCTACGGGGTGCCGGCCTACGTGTCCGAACCCGG
>URHI01000069.1 GCA_900547565.1 uncultured Eubacteriales bacterium
ACAGCTAACGCTGTTGTACCGCCTCAACCGCAAATCCGTTATATACGGATTATTTGTACTTACGCTTTCTGGCCGCTTCGGACTTCTTCTTGCGCTTTACGCTGGGCTTCTCATAGTGCTCTCTTTTACGGAGCTCGGCAAGGACACCTGTGCGGGCAACCTGACGCTTAAAACGACGGAGGGCACTATCCAAAGACTCGCCTTCCTTCAGCTTAACTTCTGCCATTCTTTTTCCCTCCCTCCGGTTGCAGTCAGAGATATCAGCCTCTCGACAAATTTACTATAGTATTATACAACAATGTTGAGGGCTTGTCAATAGAAAATAATCAAAAATTCGTTCCGGCGGAAAAATTTTAATTTCCGCCGGAGCTGTTTTTGTGTCAGCGGACAACAAAATTGATTATGCGGTTAGGTACCGCTATTTCCTTGACAACCGTTTTACCCTCAAGCATAGCGGCGATCTTTTCATCGGCGCGCGCCGCGGCAATAGCGTCTGCCGTCGGGCAATCCTTGGGCAGCATAACGGTTCCCTTGAGTTTACCGTTGAACTGAACCGCAACCTCAACGGTTGCGTCAACTGTCTTGGCGTCGTCAAACTCAGGCCACGACGAAACTGCAAGCATTGTTTTGTTGCCAAGTCCCTCATTGATCTCCTCACACAAATGAGGTGCCACCGGAGAAAGCAGCTTGATATAAGTTTCAAGCTCATCGCGTGTGAGGGAGCCGCACGCCGCGATCTCGTTAAGCAAGCCCATAAGCGCAGCTATAGCGGTGTTGAACTTCAGATTGTTGTAGTCATCTGTAACCTTCTTCACCGTCTTATGGAAGGAGGAATCAAGTGCGGCAGTCGCGCCGGTTCCCTTAACCATTCCGGGCAAATCGGCCACGCGCTCAAGAAACCTCTTGCACCCCTTGACGCTGCTCTCGGACCACGGCGAAGCCGCCGCATAATCTCCCATAAACAGGACATATGTGCGCAGGACATCAGCGCCGTAAGCATCTATAACCGTGTTGGGGTCAACCACGTTCCCCTTGGACTTTGACATTTTTTCGCCGTCAGGACCGAGTATGAGTCCCTGCGCCGTGCGCTTGGCATAAGGCTCATCGGTCGGAACCACGCCGAGATCGTAAAGGAACTTGTGCCAGAAACGGGAATAGATCAAGTGACGTGTAACATGCTCCATACCTCCGTTGTACCAGTCGACCGGCAGCCAGTATTTCAGCTTGTCATAATCGGCAAGGCACTTGTCATTGTGCGGGTCAATATAACGCAAAAAGTACCACGACGATCCCGCCCACTGCGGCATAGTATCGGTTTCACGGCGCGCATCTCCGCCGCACTTGGGGCATTTACAATGAACAAACGTTTCTATTTTGGCAAGTGGAGACTCACCGTTCTGCCCGGGCGCGAATTCCTTCATTTCAGGCAGTCTGAGCGGCAGTTCTTCATAAGGGACCGGGACCATACCGCACTTCGGGCAGTGCACTATCGGAATAGGCTCGCCCCAATAGCGCTGGCGGTTAAACGCCCAGTCCTTCATTTTGTACTGGACACCGCCCTCTCCGACGCCAAGTCGTTCAAGCTCCTCTATCGCGCGGCGTATGGACTCTTTTTTATTGGTAAATCCGTTAAGGAAGCCGGAGTTTATCATCTCGCCTTCGCCGGTGTACGCTTCTTTTTCAATGTCTCCGCCCCGAATAACCTCAATGACATCTATTCCGAACTTATGTGCGAACTCCCAGTCACGCTGGTCGTGTGCCGGAACAGCCATGATAGCTCCGGTGCCGTAGCCCATCATAACATAATCGGCAATGTAAATAGGAATCTGTTTTCCCGTCAGCGGATTGACCGCGCAAAGTCCGTCAAGTCGAACACCCGTCTTATCCTTGACAAGCTGGGTGCGCTCAAACTCAGTCTTTTTGGCACATTCCGCGCGGTACGCATTGACCTGTTCCATATTGGAAATATCGCCTGAGTATTTGTCTATCATGGGGTGCTCAGGTGCCATGACCATAAATGTCACGCCGAACAGCGTGTCGGGACGTGTAGTGTATATTCTCAGCTTGTCATCCTTGCCGGCAATACCGAAATTGACAAACGCGCCCTCGCTCTTGCCTATCCAGTTGATCTGCTGCTGCTTGATGTTGGGCAGATAATCAACCTTATTGAGTCCCTCAAGCAGACGGTCTGCGTACTTTGTTATACGCAGATACCATACATCCTTGGACTTCTGCACGACATCGCTGTGACAGATATCGCACTTGCCCCCCTGGCTGTCCTCGTTTGAAAGCACGACCTTGCAATTTGGGCAGTAATTGACCAGCGCAGTGTCACGGAAAGCCAGTCCCTTCTCGAACATTTTGAGAAATATCCACTGTGTCCAGCGATAATAATCCTCATCGGTGGTATCAATGACACGGCTCCAGTCAAAGCTGTAGCCTACACGCTTGAGCTGCTGAGTGAACTTGGCTATGTTGTTATCGGTTACTTCACGAGGATGTGTCCCCGTCTTTATGGCGTAATTTTCAGTGGGAAGACCGAAGGCATCAAATCCCATCGGGAACAGTACATTGTAGCCCTGCATACGGCGCATACGTGAAATAACTTCAAGGCTGGAATATGCCTTTATATGTCCGACGTGCATGCCGGCTCCGCTGGGATAAGGGAATTCAAGCAGAGCATAAAATTTTGGCTTTCCGGCGGCCTGCTTTTCGTCAAGCGCACGGAACACACCCGCATCAGCCCATCTGTCCTGCCATTTCTTCTCAATTGTCAGATAATCGTATTTCATAAATCACTTTCCTGTCCTTCTTCGGTATTATCGTCATTTTCGTCCGAGGAAACCTCGGTAGTAGTTCCGTACAGCTTATCCAGATTATAAAAATCTCTTGCGTCACGGTTGAATATGTGCACCATGACCGTACCGTAATCAAGCGCGATCCATGCGCTGTTTCCCCGCCCCTCAACGCCTGACGGATGCAGGTGACGCAGTGAAGTTTTATATTCTACCTCGTCTGCCAATCCTCTGACCTGAGTGCTTGATGTACCGGTGCAAAGCACCAGATAATCGGTGATAACTGTTTTGCTCTCTACCTTGAGGACCTTGATATTTCTGCCTCGCTTATCGTAAAGAATGTCGTGTATGGCCTCTGCCAGCGTCAGCGGGTCTGCATCCTTGAGTGACGGCAGTTTTTTATATTCCTCATCAGACATAATTTCTTGCATTTGTTTTACTTCCTTTCTTTAAAATTCATCCTCCGGTAAGGGCAATACCTATACCGTTTTGGTTTATATCATCAGCGCGGTACTCACGGTATGTGATATCTCCGGCATCGTATATACTGTCGAAATGCGGATAGTCGTTATTGGTGAACAGACGTGACGGGTCAAATCCTGCATCGTCCGCAAGACCGAAACGGCGCGTCATAACATCTCTCGTTGCCGCACGGTTCATGATATAGTACCATGCTCCGCTGTCCACCCCGGTTCTTGCGTCGCGCCCGGGCAACGTCAGCATTACAACATCGGACATATCCACCTTCAATACAGCGCGCGCCAAGTTCAGGCACTCACCAAAGCTCATATCGGTATTCACCTGACCTATAAGCGCACCGATAACAGCAGGCAGACGCAGTCCGTTTAATCCTTCGGTTACCTGGCGTGTCAGCGCCGCCAGAAACAGCTTCTGCGCATCAGTACGTCCGATGTCCCCCTGAACATACCCTGAGCGAAAGCGAACAAACTGAACCGCCTCAGCTCCGCAAAGCCGGTGCTCTCCCGCCTTAAGGTGAATATAGAGCTGTTGCGACGGATCCTCATAATCCATGTCATACGGAATGTTGATCGGAACACCGCCGATAAGATCAACCAGCTGCGAAAACGCTTCGATCGTAAACTCAAGCGTGTAATCGATGTGCACACCGAGCGAAGTCTCCAGCATGTCGGCAAGCCCTCGCAAGCCGCCAAGCGCATGCGAAGCACCGTTGATTTTTTTATAACTGCGCTCCGTATAATTGAGGTAGGTGTCGCGCGGGAGCTGAAGGACCGTGACCTCGCCCGAGTCGGTGTCAAACGACACCAGCAAAATGACGTCAGTCAGACCGGAAACTGCATCCTGACCGGCAGCCAGAAAGACATAACGTCCGCTGGCATTCGAGCTGTTGGCAGTAACCAAAACCGAACCGGATGCCGCACCGTCAGCTTCAACCGCAGACACCGGCGAACTGTCATCGGCAAAATAGAGCACGATTCCATACGTGCTGACAAACACTATGGCAATAATCAACACAGTCAGCACAAGCGGCATAACTGTAGGACTGTCTGTATTTTTTCGGATCACAATAATTACCTCTCTGCAAGCCAAATATATCTCATATATGTAATCCGAGCAAAATATTTTACGATTTAAGTTGATTTGTGATATAATCTGCGGCTCGCAATGTATCCGCATTGACAGCCAGTCCCCGTTCACCGAGCGAGCGGATTGTACCTCTCAGCTCAGCAAGCACGGCGGTATCAAGGCAATTAAGACGCGATTTATCGTCATGCGCCGATGTCAACCCGCACCAGAACGACTCACGCAAATCGCGGCAAGACTCATACCTGCGGCCGTCTTCAATATAGTCAGCCAGAAAAATGATCTTGTCTGCCAGCGTCATGTCAGCCCGTCCGGTCGTATGCCAGCGCACTGCACTTATAAGCTCCGGGCAGGCAAAATCCGGGTACTCTGACGGTATAACGGCCGCCGCTGTTATCGCGTGCAGAATCTGCGGTGAGTTTTTCTCATCACTTCTTAATATTATACCAAATTCATTGCAGATTTTCAACTGTTTTTCAAAAGAATATTCTTTGGTTATATCATGGAGCAGTGCCGCACCGCAAAGCAACGTAAGCTTTTCAGGACATAGCACACGGCTAATTCCTGCCGCAGCGCGCTCCACGCCGAGTGTATGCTCAAAGCGCGCCGCAGATATATTGCCTGCCACGGTATTCCGCAACGCGTCCAGCTGCTCCGCAGTTATCTCGTATTTACACATAACTCATGCTCTCCGACTGTTTTCCTGGCCTATCCACCATACACAAAACGCACCTGTAAGCTGTTCACACATATAGCCTGTTTTCTATTATATACTTTTCCACTTCGTCCGGAACCAGCGAATGAATACTCTCCCCCGCTCGCACCATACGGCGTATCTGTGAGGACGATATCTCAAGCGGGTCCGTAACTATGCGGCGGAAAGCCACTCCGTATTTCCGAAAATATTCCGAATTTTTGGCTATAATCTTTTCATTTAGTGATGCGTCATTTTCTCTTCTTATATACACTGGGCAGCAAAGACGGAATATTTCTTCAAATTCTCTCCACTGGTCAAACGTCAGCATCATGTCGGTCCCGCAAAGCAAAAACAGCTTGCGTCCCGGCGCTGACAGTTGCCGCAGTGTGTCAACCGTGTAACTCGTGCCTTGCCGGTGCAATTCCATGTCTGACACCTGCATACCTTCAGAATCAAATGCCAGCCGGCACATATCAAGCCGGCGCTCCGGCTCGTCTGCGTCGTCAATTGTTTTATGCGGGGGTATGCGGTCAGGAATAATGAGCACGCGATCCAGCTTCATTTGCTCGTAAAATGCGCGTGCGGCCGCGACATGGCCGTTGTGTACCGGCGCAAACGTACCTCCGTAAACGCCGACTCGCTCAATACCGTCTATCATACGTCTATCATAAATCTATTCGATGGTGGTTCTCTGACTGACGGTACAGTACAAATTTGGTTCCGATGACTGTCACTACCTCGGCTCCCGTGGCCTGTGCCAACGCTTCTGCTGCACTGCGCGGAGACTCCTCGCTGTTGTCCAGCACACGAAGCTTTATCAGCTCACGCGCCTCCAGTGCATCTGAAACCGTGGCAATCAGCGCATCGCTGATGCCGCCCTTGCCTATTTGCATAATAGTGTCCTCCTTGGAGGCAAGCCCGCGGAGATATGCTCTTTGCTTTGATGTCATAGTTATTTTCACCCTTCGATTATTATCATATTCGCAAATCTTTCGGCCAGCTTGACGGCCGCCTTGGCACGATGGCTGAGGCTGTTTTTTTCTTGTGGTGTCATCTCGGCAAACGTCTTGCCAAGCTCGTCATACCAAAACAGCGGGTCATATCCGAAGCCGTTATCACCGCGCGGTGCACACAGTATCTCACCGACAGTATAACCGTATACTGCAAAATCACGTGCAGGCATACTGTCCGGAAAAGCGCAGGCGATGCAGCACACAAAAGCTGCCTCTCTCGAACTTACTCCCTGTAGCTCACGCAACAGCTTTTCGTTGTTTGCACGGTCGCGGTCGGGTCCCTCAACGCCTGAATAACGTGCTGAGTATATTCCGGGCGCTCCTCCCAGTGCGTTTACCGTGAGCCCTGAATCATCTGCTACAGAAATCATGCCCGAAAAATCCGCCGCAGCACGTGCCTTTATCATAGCGTTCTGCTCAAAGCTGTTACCTGTTTCTTCAATCTCACCGACAAAACCTATGTCGTCCAAAGACAGCACCTCGATCTTTTTAAGGTGCGTTGCCAGCAGTTCTTCAAGCTCACGGATTTTGTTTTTATTCCGTGTAGCAAGCACTATTTTCATATTTGTGATATCCCTTTCACGTTAGAATTGATTATATATAAACTGATTTGCATCATATCCCACGCCCCATGCGCCGAATATGACTATTACAAACACCAGCGCCGCCGCGACTGCACAATATCTCACAGGCCGCTCACACAGCGTACGGCGAATATCTCTTTCTTCACTTATCGCGCTGACAGCCGTCATTACTGCGCAACAGACCAACACAAGTATATAATCCGCCGCGCCGAGTCCCAGACTGCTAATCGAGCCGTCAAACAACGCGCTCCAGTTTGCCGTAGTGAAAATACTTCCGAGCATACGGAATGTCAGCGGTACATCGCGGTAGCAATCTAAAACGCGCACAGTACCCATGAGCAAAAATGTGCGCATCATCATAAAAACGCTGTAGCCGCGCGAGTCTGAAAGTCTCGGTACGGCGTTGTGAAAGCGTTCATACAGCGGTGAAAACTCCTGCGACACAAGAATTATCACGGCATTGAGCATGCCCCACACTATAAAATTCCACCCTGCACCGTGCCACAGTCCTGTCAGGAACCACGTCACAAGCGTTGCCAGATACACCGGCAACCGCCGCCCGACCGCCGTTCCGAGATGTGCACGACTCCATTTTGAAAGCCGTTGCATCGGTCCCGACACCGACAGCGGATAAAAAATATAATCCGAGAACCACGTGCCCATGGTAATATGCCAGCGGCGCCAGTATTCCTTTGTGGACTTTGAAAAAAACGGATGCCTGAAGTTCTCTTTGAGTTGTATTCCGAGCGCCTCGGAAAGTCCGATGGTAATGTCTATACCGCCGGTGAAATCTGCGTAAATCTCGATCGAGTAAAATAAAATCAACAGCACCACATACACACCGCCGTATTGCTCCGGCTTTTCCACAAGCGCCTTTACAGCCACCAGCATACGGTCCGCCACAACCAGCTTTTTGAAATATCCCCATAGCACGCGCATAAGCCCGGAGGAGATCGCCTGCGCCGTAGATGCATGAGGCGCACACAGCTGTGCTTCGAGATCGCCGAAACGCGAGATCGGCCCCTGTATAAGCTGCGGGAAGTAAGCCACAAACAGTGCATATTTGGCCGGATTTCGTTCAGCTGCAGCTTTGCCGCGGTAAACGTCGATGAGATATCCCATAGCCTGAAAGGTATAAAACGATATACCCATAGGCAACAGCAGGTGCGGCACCGTAAATCCTGTGCCTCCGAAACAATGTATGGCAGAATTGAGATTTGTGACTGCGAACGCGGTATATTTGATCACTGCCAGTATTCCGAACCCGGCAGTAAGCCCCAGCGCCAGCACCCGACGGCGTTTTTTCTTTCCCGCGGCACGGTAAGCCTTGCGCTCATCCTTTGATATTGTATCGCGTACCCGCGCGATGTACTCGTCTTCTTGCCGTATCATGTTGCTCATTGCAAGCCCGGTAAAATACGACGTCAGCGTTATGACCGCAATATAGATCAGGTACTTAGGATCGGCCAGACCATAAAATATGTAACTGGCCGCCAGCAGCAGAGGCCACTGACATTTGCGCGGCAGCAGGTAATACAGCACCAGCAGCGCCGCGGCGAATATCACAAATTCAAATGATGTGAAAAGCACGTCTCAGGCCTCGTCCAGCTTGTTGATAAGAGCCATTATTGCGTTGGCAGAGTTGAAGTTTTCGGGTATTATTTCTTCAGCCGGGATTGATACGTCAAACTCATCGTTTATTTCGGTGATGAGCGTCACTATATCGAGAGAATCCAATATTCCGTTGTCGATAAGGTGTGTTTCGGAAGAGAAATCCACATCGTCATGAAGTTCGCTTAATATTCTGATAAGTCTTTCCATATCTGTTGCCTTTCTGTGTTATGCTGATGTTGCGCTTATTATTCGTGCTGTGCCTCAAGCGCACGGCGATCCAGCTTGCCGTTAGGCGTCAGCGGCAAGCTCTCGAGCCTTGTGACCTCGGCGGGAAGCATATAGCGCGGAAGATAGCCCTTAAGGTATGAGGTAAGCTCCGATACAGCGGCATCTCCGACGTAAAACAGTCTGATTCGCCGTTTTTGGTTGTCATACAGGCAGCATGAACGTGCAACGCCGTCAAACCGGTCGGCAGCAGCCTCGATCTCTCCAAGCTCGATACGATGTCCCATGTGCTTGATCTGATAATCGCGGCGCGAAACGAACACAAGCTCGCCATAATCATTATACCGCCCCATATCGCCGGTTTTATACACAATATCACGATATGCCGTGACAAGCGGATTCTGAACAAACGCCTGACCGGTCTTATCCGGATTGTCATAATACCCCATAGTGACGCATGTTCCGCCGATATAAATCTCGCCCGTCTCGCCGGGAGCCGCCTGATGTCCGTTATCATCAATCAGGTATATCCGTGTGTTGCGGAACGGGCGTCCGACGGGAATAGGCTCCTCATCGTCAAGCTCGCGATCCGCGCGCCACCAGCATGACATACCGGTAGCCTCAGTCGGACCGTAAAGATTGTAAAATACTGCCTCAGGCAACGCATGACGCCAGATGATATATTGCTTTTTGGGAAACACCTCACTGCCAAACGCGACCGTCTTAAGATATTCGGGTCTGACCTTATCCAGCGCTCCGAGTGACGAGATCATTGTAAGCGCCGACACCACCCAGCATACGGTATTTATTCGGTGCTCATTGAGGTACTCAACCAGCTTCAGCGGAAACATAAACAGTCTGCGCGGTATAAAGTAGGTAGTCGCACCGAACTTGAGCGTGGGCATGATCTCCTTGAGCGGAGCATCAAAATACAGCGGTGTCTGATTTCCGAACACATTGTCACAGCCGAAGTGCAACGCTTCCGACAGATTTTCAGTATAATCTATGACCGAGCGGTGGCAGGCCAGCACTCCTTTTGGCACGCCGGTAGAACCCGAGGTAAACACAATATAGATCGGATCAGTGTCAAGCTGATCGCGTCTTACATCACCAAGAGCAACATCGTCCGCTTTATAATTGACTAATTCTTCATACGTGATCACACGCGCATTTGGGATACGTCTGGCATTTTCAATGTTTTTATCGTCACATATGACAAATCGCGGCCGTGTTGTCCCGGCAATTGACTGCATGCGCAGCGGCGGCATTTCGGCATCAACCGGTACATAAAAGCCGCCTGCATATATTACTGACAGAAACGCCGCCACCTCGAACGGGTGCTTGTCCATTATAACCATGACCGGCTCACGCCCGCAGCCAAGCGATATGAGACGGCTTCCGCCACTGCGCGCCGCATCGTACAGCTGGCGATGCGTCAGACTGTCTGTGCCGTCTGAGAAAGCAATTTTATCCGGGACGGCAACGACCGTCGCCTCAAGATATTCAAGAATATTTGTTATCATGCATGCTCTCCTCAGTCATAATAATCTTCAAGCTCTGGGGTCGGCGTGATTATTACTGTACTCACCGCCGGGTACCCCAGACTGTTGTAGGCATAAAAATTATCACGCACCTTGTTGTATGCCCGCGTCTGCTTTTCGGTGAGCAGACATCCGCTGTGGTTGTATTCGGCGCGCAGGCGGCAGGAATCGTAGTGATACCATTGCGGCGTTGACGTATCACCACTGATATTCACAAGGCTCCAATAGTGTGTCTGTCCCATTTGCTCTGCAAGCTCACGTGGGCGCTCTATATCAAGATTTTCAATTCCAAGCCGCTCAAAAAACGCCTTTGAAGCTGCAAAATAGCTGAAGCAGTCGCCGGTGTTTGTCACAAACAACGCCTTGTATGCCTCTGCCTTCCAGCTTGTTTTATTCGAAGTATTGATAAACGCGATATGATTTTGCACATAGCGGTACACCGCCCGCACACGGCTTTCGATCGTCATATCGTCAGTGATAATTTCGGAAATAACTCTGTCAAGAGCGGCGTTAAGCTCGTCCTCCTGCGGAAAATACACCTCCACAGTCAGATACACCGTGACCTCTGCCCTGTTTCCGGCACGGTCGGTCGCAATGTATTTTATTGGATAGCGCCCCGGGGTTGAAATGTCTGCCTGCGAGCTGTCCACCGTCAGTACAACGCAATCAGCTCCGCTGTCATCTGAAAGGGTGATCCCCTTTCGATATGCGGGCGACTCTCCGACATATATCAGCATATCGGCGGCACCGATTATCTGCGGCGGCGTGACATCTGCCGCGGCAGGCAGT
>URHI01000070.1 GCA_900547565.1 uncultured Eubacteriales bacterium
CCCGTTAAAACCCCCCGCAACCACCCGCCGCGCGGCCGTCCGGTAGCAAAACAGCTCTCAGCCACGATCCTGTTAGCCTCGCGAAGCATGTCTGTTTGCCCCACCCCGCCCGCATCGGCGCGGACAATAAAATACGCTGTCTCAAAAACATCACCGCGTCTTGCGTTGACAACTATCATCTGCCGTGCACAACCCTTTATCGCCATATCATGACCTCCTTACAGGCTCTGTCAGCATTATTGACAGCTGTCTGCGGTGTTCATTCAGCCGCACATACAAAGATTATCCGGCGTAGAACACTCTGCTGACGGCGCACGCCAGCAGCACCACAAACACCATGACTCCAAACGCAACGGGAAAGGCATAGCGCGTACGCCGCACGTTCACAGACGAAAAATATACTGTCAGCACATATATCAGCGTATCCGAGCTGCCCATTATCACCGAGGCACAAAAGGCCTCAAAGCTGTCGGGCCCGCAACGCTCGAGCAGAGAGGAAAAAACCGCCGTAGCCGCACTGCCCGATACGGGGCGCGTCAACAGCAGCGGCAATATTTCGTCCGGTATGCCGACACGTGAGGTCAGCGGCGACAGCAGTCGTCCGGCAAGCTCTACGGCGCCCGAGGCGTTAAGCATACCGATTGCCACGACAAGTGCCGTCAGCGTCGGCAGCAGACCGACCGCGCACTGAAGTCCTCCCTTTGCCCCCTTAAGAAAGGAAGAAAACAGATCGCGCCGCCACAGCATCAGTCCGCCGCACAGGCATATAACGCAGGGCACGACCAACGAAGGGAGGTCGGACAGACTGAGCGGAGTAAAGTCAATCAAATCCCAGACCTTCACTGCCCTCTCCGCCCTGCCGCAAGGCGGCAACATATCAGTGCGAGCGCCGCACCCGACACCGAGCATATCCACACCGGTACGACCACGGCATACGGCTCCCGCCAGCCGCCGCAATGCTACGACCGTGGATGGCACAAGCGAAACCGAGGCAGTATTCAGCACCGCCAGCGTGATCATGTCGGCAGTAGCCGTGCCGGGGACAGGGTTGACCGACTGCATGGCCGACATGGCACGCAGTGCCAGCGGCGTTGCGGCATTTCCGACGCCGAGCAGATTGGCGCTGAGATTGGCGGCGATGTCCTCTGCGCCGACGCCGGTGCGCCATGCGGTCGGGAAAAAGATACGCAGAAACGGGGACATCAGCCGCGACAGCTTGCCTATCGCCCCTACGTCGCTGAGGACCTGCATCACTCCTCCCCACAGGCACATGATGCCGCACAGCGAAACAGTCAGCTCGACCGCTCCCGCCGCACCGTCCAGGACTGCATTTCCGAGCGCCGGAGCATTTCCGGTAATCGTTCCCACAAAAAATGATATAAGGCATAATATGCCAAAAATTACACCGATCACAGCTTCTCCTTGTCAATTACTTAACGATAAATTTCAGCTTGTTAAAAAATTGTTGACAGAATCATGTCAAAAAGCAACAAAAACTTGCGATAAAATGGCAAAAAATATCACAGCCCGTCCAAAAATAATTATTTTTTCGTTTTGCTCTTGACGGCCATATTATTCCATAATATAATAATATTAGACAATTATTAGTTATGTTTTGTCAAAGTCAATAATAAAAGGAGGAAAAATATGAAATCTACCGGAATGGTGCGTCCCGTTGACGAGCTGGGCCGTATTGTACTGCCCAAGGAGCTGCGCAGAAGCCTGAGCATAAATCCCCGTGATTCTGTTGAAATTTTCACAGACGGTGACAGAATAGTACTGCAAAAGTATGAGCCTGCGTGCATTTTCTGCGGAAACGCAGACCACGTCGTCTATTACGAAGGCAAGCGCATTTGCTCTGACTGCCTTGCAAAGATCAAATCTATACTTTGATTTTATGACATTTAAGCAATGAATATTACCCCACCTCAGGCATTGTGCATGCGGCGGGGTTTTTTCTGTCCTACTGCCTGACAGCTCCAACCGGATATGCAGACATCGGCTTTAGTCCGAAAAACAAAGCGCCTCCCGCCGTCGTTTTGACAGCGGGAGGCAAAATTGTGCGCAAGCAATATTTATGAAAATCCGCAACTGTTTTTCGGCCTGACCGCAGCGGGCAAAACAGACAAATCACACCCCCGCCGCACCGACGGACACGCCTGCTTACGCCACGTGATCACGCCTCTCCGCCGCCCGTATACCTCTCATAGTAAAACAAATACTGCTGTGCCACACCTGCATACGGACCGAGCGAGGCCGCAGTGAAGCCCTCTCCGAAATACCGCGCAATGACGCGCTTTATCCACACGTCGACAGGAAAGGCATCCAGCCTGCCAAAGCCGAATAAAAGCGAGCATGCCGCCACCTTGGCTCCGACTCCCTTGATGCACTCAAGCCGCAACGCCGCATCGGCTGTTGAAAGTCCGGCAAGACAGTCCGGCGCAAGCTCGCCGGACGCCCACTTGCAGGCCGCATCATATATATATTTGGCCCGGAAGCCCGTACGCAACGCAAAAATTGCTTCCGTTCCGGCCTTTCGCAGCGCCTCGGCCGTCGGGAAAGCATACGCCGGACGTCCGCCGCCGTGCTGCTCCATACCGCGCACGTCAACCTCCTGACCGTAGCGCTCCGACAGCGCCACGATCAGCTTTTTTATACGCGGAATGTTGTTGTTTTGGGAAATAATGAACGAGCATACCGTCTCCCATTCCTGCTGACGCAGAATATGTATCCCGCTGCCCACCTGCACTGCCCTCGCCAGCGCCGGGTTGTCCGAACGGCTGAGTATATCACGGTCAATAGCGGCGTAGTCAACGTCAAATCCAAGATAGTGCCGCCAGATCGCGTCATAATCCGCCGCCGTGGCGTTGTAAATTCTAATGACATCTCCGTCCTGCGCCACTGAGATGAGCCGGCCGTGCGCAACCCCCGCGTACTCGGCCTCGTGCAGACTCTGCGGCACCGGCTCAAACCGGAAGCACTGGCCGCAATCGAATGTTTTGACGACGTCAAAGCCGTCAACGCCGCTCAGCGTCACAACGGGAATATTGCCGATACGTGTTTCGACCGGAAAAATACAGTCGGTGTGTGTCATAAAAATGCCCTCTCCAAAATAAAATTTATACTTGCTTTATTATACGGAAATTGTTATAATATAAGAGCGATGCTCACGGTGTAATTATACATCATCCGGAGCCGTATTTCAAGTGCCGCGGAGGTTTTGGTCGAAATGGAGCAAATATATACAATACCGGTCAACGAGGCGTTTGAGGCGTCCGCAGCGGATCATTCGCTCGGCTGCCCTATATGCGCACTGTATAACCGGCTGGAGGAAAACGAGCTGGAGTTGATACTCGGTGCTTCCATGATGGAGCCGGACGTCCGCATACAGACCAACAAAGAGGGCTTTTGCCGCACGCATTACGACATGATGCTGACCCGCAAAAACCGCCTCGGTATGGCGCTGACGCTGGAAAGTCATCTCAACGAGCTGCGAGGGCAGACCAAGTTCGGCTCCCTCCTCCCCTCTGACCCGGCAGGCCGCACTACCGGTCGCATAGGTGAGCTGGAGCACAGCTGCTACGTCTGCAGACGAATAGAATACCACTTCGGGCGCATGATAGATACTGTCGTACTACTGTGGGACAGCGACGAAAATTTTCCGGACAAGCTGAGGGCCCAGCCGTATTTCTGTCTGCCGCACTACCGCCTGCTCCTGACGCACGCCAAGGCCCGCCTGCAAAAGAAAAAATATTCCGCCTTCGGGCAAGACTGCGCCGGTGTGGTCGAGCCGTATTTCGATTCGTTGCGTGAGGACGTGAGCTGGTTCTGCAAAAAATTCGACTATCGCTTCGCCGACGAGCCGTGGAACAACTCACGTGACTCAGTCGAGCGGGCAATAAAATTTCTGCGCTCCGATCTGCATACACCGCCCACGGCGAGAAAGGACAAACAATAATGCTGGATCTCCTTGAGCTTCAGAAGTATTTCATCTGTAAGCATCTGCATGCCGGCGACACTGCCGTCGATTTCACCATGGGCAACGGACACGACACCGAATTTCTCTGCCGCACGGTCGGAGATACCGGGCATGTTTATGCCTTTGATATTCAGAAGCAGGCAGTTGAAAGCACTGCCGCAAACCTTGCGGCATCCGGATGTCCGGCGGTCTGGACGCTGATAAACGACTCGCATCATAATGTAAAGAATTACGTCAGCGGGCCCATTAAAGCCGGCATGTTCAATCTCGGCTATCTGCCCGGAGGCGACAAACGTATAACCACGCTGCGCGCCACCACCATGCCGGCGGTCGAGGCCGCTATTGATCTGCTTGCACCGGACGGCATAGTATGCATTGCCGTTTATCCCGGACACGCCGAGGGCGAGGCCGAGGGTAAAATGCTGGCAGAATATCTTTCCGGCCTGCCGCGCTGGCAGCTGTGTGCCACACAAATAAAAATTCTCAACTCTCCGACGTCGCCCTACTTCATTATTGTGGAAAAGAAGGCGGCGTTATGAAGCTTACCGGTATTTTGCGCAGGCTGACCAAACGTCAGCGTATTGTGTGCGCCACGGTGGCAGTGATACTGCGGGCAGCCGTAGCAGTGGCGGTATACGCATCACGCCCCCGCATCAACACCGACGCCTTCAGGGTTTATTTTGACAAAAAAACTATTGTGGCATATAATGATACCGTACGCAACGGTGTAGTATATATCAACGCTTTTGATCTGGCCGAGTACTGCGAGCTGACCGTCAGCGGCAGCTATGAACGCCTGCGGCTTTATGCGTCCGAGGGAGAATATGCCGACTTCGTGCCCGGTTCATCGGTCGCAAGCCTGTGCGGTGTCGATACTCTTATGCCCGGACCGGCATTCTATGACAATGACGTGCTGTGGCTACCGTGCGAGTTTGTCAACTCAAATTTCAACAATGTCAGTATAGTGATCGACACCGAGCGCAACAAGCTGTCGGTGTGGCGCGATGAAGACACAGGCAGCACAACGACATCGCCGCTTTACAAGCCCGTAACCTTCATCCGCAGTTCGGTGAGCGGAACAGTTCCGACACAAAAAGAGGACATTGACGTAATGATAAGCTCCTACACCTTCAAAACCGACATTTCGGCATACAAAAAATATCTGGATCCACGTGATTCGGCCTATCTGATTCTGGCAAACAAAACGGTTACACTGGGGGCAGACTATGCCCCCGGAACGCTTGTTGTGCTGGACAAAAATCTGACGATATACGGCGGCGTCAAGCAGCTCGAGCAGGCGGCCGCGGCGGCGCTGACTGCAATGATGCAGGAAATGAGGGCAGCAGGATATGATGATATTTACGTCACCAGCGCCTATCGTGATTACGCCTACCAATCGGCCTTGTTTTCCACCTATATCAACCGTGAAATGGCGGCAGACCCCGGGCTTGACTACGAATCGGCTCGGCGCCGCGTGCTGGAATACTCTGCCGAGCCGGGCACCAGCGAGCATCAGACCGGGCTGTGCGTCGATCTTATCGCGGCGGGCATGACTGACCTTGACGAATCCTTTGCCGCACAGCCGGTGTATTCTTGGCTGTGTGACAACGCCTATAAGTTCGGATTTATTCTGCGCTATCCCCAGGACAAGGTTGCCGTGACCGGTTACAGCTACGAGCCGTGGCATTATCGGTTTGTGGGGCAGCAGGCGGCGGCTGAAATGCGGCTGTCGGGGCAATGTCTGGAGGAATATCTCGGTTGACCGGTGCGCGGAAACCTACCACCCATGTGGTAATCCAAAATACTTTGATTACAGATAACTTCACCTCTATAAATTTACAAAACAATTAAAGTGTTTTTTCTATCCGACAGGCAGGGCTGTTAAGCTACACTATATTGGAGTATTGCCATTACGCCACCTTTCCACCCGTACGAGTTGTAGAGACTTCGTTGCTGTAAAAATAACTATCCATTTAGCCCGGTCCGCCCGCTATGCGGGCGTCTGAAGGAGGGGGGATCCAAGGGGGAACCATGGGTTCCCCCATTGGCGCGTTCTTTTGGTTCGTTTTCTGCCGCGGGGCAGAAAATGAACACCACTTATCGTCCTGTAAGACGATATTTCTGTAACCTTCTTATCGTCCTTGACAGACAATCCCCCTATAGCGCCACAGTCCAACTAACTAAATATCAACAAACCAAAAATCACTTTACCGCCTTTTGCAGTAAAGTGATTTTTCATTCAACAAATGTGCCGCCCGGCAAACTCATAAGTTCCGTATGGCCCGGAGATTATCTGCTGCGCCGCCGAGTATGTATCCGAAATCCACTCCGGACGCGATGATCCGAGCGCCAAGCTCCAGCCAGAATGTCAGCATACCTGTACCGGAACGCAAAACCGACACTCCAAACGGCTTCCCGGCCGCAGTTATGCAGTCTGCCGCACGGCGTAACATTGAAATGCTGTCCTCTCCGTATACTCCATCCGGCGTACCGTCGGGACGGCACACTTCGCCCGGAGAGAAGAAAAAACCGTCTATCAACGGATTTTTGACAATTTCAGGCAGGTTCCTCAATGCCGCGGCGCTGTCCAGCTGAATAAACCGACACATTGCAAGGCTGTCCTGACGGACGCAGCGCATGGCATCGTCCAACCCATAGCCGACCGCCCTCAATGGGCTGAACCGACGACGACCGTCCGGCGGGTAGAGACATAGCGACATAACGTTGTCGGCCTCCTCGGCAGTGCTTACCGCCGGGAAAATTATTCCGTCCGGCCCCAGCTCGAGTACGCGGCTGACGTGACTTTGCAGGTTGCCCGATACTCTTGCGACGGTTGGAGTGCTCTCGGAATTGAGAACGGTCATGTGATTGCGCAGAGAGGTGTAGCTGTGCTCCGAGTCGTCGGCGTCTATAAGTACGAAATCATAACCGACACGGCCGAGCACCTCGGAGCAAATGGAGTCGGCCATCTCGATGTGCGTGCCTACAATACGGCGTCCGGGACTGTGCTCAGAGCCAAGCCCGGATAACTTGTCCTTGAGATACGGTCTTACCATCGTGAGCCTCTCCCCCTTTCCTCTCAACGTAGCCGGCCTATATATAATATCATATTTTTTTTAATATTTCAACTTGTTTTTTAATGTTTCGACCGATAGAAATGTTTCATATGAAACATTGGCATGCCGGCTCGTTAAGCGCGCAAGCTAAGAGCCCGGCCCAAGCTTTCCGCGATCCGGAGGATAGCTTTGCCGGGCTTGTTTAGGTTCGAAACAGCCTACGCTTATACGGGCTGTGTCGATAAAAATGCTTTTGAAGTAAGGATCGCCGGAGGAGTCAGTGGTTTTTAGGTGTGCCGCTCTTCTTTTTGGGCACGAGCGCGACTATAACAATTACGATGACGGCAATAGCTATGATCGCCATAATGATGCCCACAGTCGAATTACCGCCGGCAGCATTGCCGTCAGACACGGTTGTATCCGGCAGCGGAGTGGTGGTGGGAGCGAGGGCGGTCGAGTTCGGTGTGGTCGCAGGGGCTTCCGAGGTTTGCGGTGCGGATGTCGACTCCGGGGTGGTGGAGACGGTATCGGTGGTGTCGGAGCTGTCGGGAACGGAGCCGGTATCGGTGGAGACGGCGGTATTTGTTGCCTGGCTGTTGTCACCGGAGTTGGTGGTGTTGGTCGTTACGGCATCGCTTGCCCGTGCGGCCAGGCCGAAGGCGATGACACAGGTCAGCACCAGGCACAGCGCAAGGGACGCAGCGGCAAGGTTGATATTTTTCATGGTTTTCTTCCTTATTATATATAGTGTACCTGAACGGGACAGTCTGAAAATAGTATTTCCGGCACGGGATAATATATGTAATCTCTCAAAAACCAAAAAATATGAAAAATGTCTTGACAAAACAAAAAGGACATGCTATAATAACTCTACCTCTGTGTGCAGGGCTTTTTTGTTGTGCATGCGCCAAAACGCGACAGGCCGCACCCGGAGGGAGGTACACGGACCGCGGAGCGGTTCAAATAAATAAATTGGAGGTGCCGCAAGCATGGCTAATGATTCCCGTGTTAAGGTGACACTGGTCTGCACCGAGTGCAAACAGCGTAACTATGACACAAAGAAAAACAAGAAGAATGATCCTGACCGGCTCGAGCAGAAGAAGTTCTGCCGTTTCTGCCGGAAGCACACTCTGCACAGAGAATCAAAGTAAACGAAAGGTAGACCAATGATGAAACACAACAAAACATTCCGGTCTTTTGCCGCGTTGCTGATGGCTCTGATGCTGGTGGTCATGATGACTGCTACAGTCGTCTGCGCCGAGGACGGTGCTGCAGCTGATACAACAGCCGCTGACACAACGGTTGCCGATACCACCGCAGCTGATACAACGGCCGCCGATACAACAGCAGCCGATGACAGCAATGAAACCGATACCGGCAAGGAAGAGAAAAAGCTGGGCACAGGTTTCTGGATCAGCATGGGTGTTCTCGGTCTGCTCATCATAGGCGGTGTGGTTTTAGCAATTATAAAGCGCGATAAGCTCAAGACATGGTTGAAGAGCTACAAGAGTGAGCTTAAGAAAATTGTCTGGATGCCTTGGCCGCAGGTCAGAAAGAATACCATAGTTGTTATTGTGGTAGTGGTGGCGCTTTCCGCCGTTATCGGTCTGCTCGACTATGTGTTCTCCAAGGGTATTATCGCCCTGGGTAATCTGTTCTGATCATGAGTAATCTCGACACAATGAACGAAGGCCCGAAATGGTATGTGGCGCACACTTATTCCGGGTACGAAAACAAAGTTAAGGCAAATCTTGAGAAGATCATCGAAAACCGCGGACTTCAGGACAAATTCTTCGATATACGTATTCCCACAGAGACCGTGATCGAAAAAAACGGCGACGTGGAAAAGCAGGTCGAGGTCAAGGTGTTCCCCGGGTACGTGCTCATCAAAATGGAAATGAGCGAGCTTACCTGGCACGTTGTCCGTAACATCTCGGGTGTGACCGGCTTTGTCGGTCCCGGCTCACGTCCCACTCCCCTGTCCGACGCAGAGGTCGATGCACTGAACATTGAGGAAAAAAAGGTTCAGCTCAGCTTCGCCGTTGGCGACGAGGTCACTATATGCAGCGACCTGTTCGAGGGATATACGGGTACGGTCCAGAGCATTTCCGATGATCAGAAAACTGTTACGGTTCTTGTCAAACGCGGCCGCCGCGATATGCCGGTAGAGCTGAGCATTGACGAGGTCAAGGCAGTAAAGGGCTGACGTCTGCCCTTAAGACGTCAAATTAAGTGGGAGGGAGAAAATATTATCACATTCTCCCGCAAAAAACCACATACGGAGGAAAATCTACCATGGCAAAGAAAATTATGGGCTACATCAAGCTCCAGCTGCCTGCAGGCAAAGCGACTCCCCAGCCGCCTGTCGGTCCCGCACTGGGCCAGTACGGTGTTGCCATCCCTGTTTTCACAAAGGAATTCAACGAGAGAACAAAGAACGATATCGGCCTTATTATTCCTGTCGTTATCACAGTGTATGCCGACCGTTCCTTCTCCTTCATCACCAAGACCCCCCCGGCTCCCGTCCTGATCAAGAAGGCCTGCGGCATTGAAACCGCTTCCGCCAAGCCCAACAAGGACAAGGTCGCCAAGCTGACCCGTGAGCAGGTCCGCAAGATCGCTGAGACCAAGATGCCTGACCTCAACGCAGCATCCATCGAGGCGGCAATGAGCATGATCGCCGGAACCGCCCGCAGCATGGGTATCACCGTCGAGGACTAAGGAGGGATAGAAAATGGGAAAGAAATATATTGACAGCGCAAAGCTGATAGACAAATCCAAGCTGTATGATCCCGCCGAGGCACTGGATCTGGTGTGCCAGACCTCCAAGGCCAAGTTCGACGAAACCGTTGAGGTCCATGTCAGACTGGGTGTTGACTCCCGTCACGCTGACCAGCAGGTCAGAGGCGCAGTTGTACTGCCCAACGGAACCGGTAAGAAGGTTCGTGTACTGGTGTTCACAAAGGGCGACAAGGTTGAGGCAGCTAAGGCTGCCGGTGCCGATTACGTCGGCGACATGGACTATGTCGACAAGATCACCAAGGAAAACTGGTTTGAGTTTGACGTGGTTATCGCCAGCCCCGATATGATGGGTGTTGTCGGTAGACTGGGTCGTGTTCTCGGTCCCAAGGGACTGATGCCTAACCCCAAGGCCGGAACCGTTTCGGCAGATGTTGCCCGTGCGGTTACCGAGGCAAAGGCCGGTAAGATCGAGTACCGTCTTGACAAGACCAACATTATTCACTGCCCCATCGGCAAGGCATCGTTCGGTGCTGCCAAGCTGGGTGAGAACTTTGACGCGTTGCTGGGTGCCATTATCAAGGCAAAGCCGGCAGCCGCTAAAGGACAGTATATCAAGAGCTGCGTTATCGCCAGCACTATGGGTCCCGGCATCAAGATCAATCAGGCTAAGCTGAGCTGATTGCCGGAAAACAAAACAGGAATATCCCGCCGCTGTGTACATACATTGCGGCGGGATTTGAATGCTAAAATCACTTTACTGCGCAAAAGACGGTAAGGTGATTTTTTATGTAAGTTAGTTGGACTATGGAGGCTACAGAGATATTGTCTGCCAAGGACGATAAGAAGGTTACAGGAATATCGTCTTACAGGACGATGAGAAGATTACAGAAATA
>URHI01000071.1 GCA_900547565.1 uncultured Eubacteriales bacterium
CTCATGCTGCGCGGGCGCGACCTCGTTGTGCTCGGTCTTAGCCAGCACGCCCAGCTTCCACAGCTCCTCATTAAGGTCGGCCATATAAGCGGCAACGCGCGGCTTGATGACACCGAAATAGTGGTCGTCCATTTCCTGACCCTTGGGCGGTTTGGCGCCGAACAGCGTGCGTCCGGTAAACATGAGGTCTTTTCTCTGCTCATACATGGCCTTGTCAACCAAGAAGTATTCCTGCTCGGGACCTACCGATGTGCGCACACACTTGACATCGGTATTTCCAAACAGTCTCAGTATGCGTAATGCCTGCTTGTTAAGCGCCTCCATCGAGCGCAGAAGCGGTGTTTTTTTGTCAAGCGCCTCTCCGCCGTAGGAGCAGAACGCAGTAGGTATGCAAAGTGTTTTATCCTTAATAAACGCGTATGAGGTGGGATCCCAAGCGGTGTATCCGCGTGCCTCAAACGTAGCTCTCAGCCCGCCTGACGGGAAGGATGAAGCATCCGGCTCGCCTTTTATCAGCTCTTTTCCCGAAAATTCCATGATAACACGGCCGTCGGGAGCGGGCGAGATAAAGCTGTCGTGTTTTTCCGCGGTGATACCGGTCAGCGGCTGGAACCAGTGGGTGAAATGCGTTGCGCCGTGTTCAACTGCCCAGTCCTTCATGGCGGCGGCGACTGCATTGGCTACATCGTTATTCAGGCTGGCTCCTTCGTCTATTGTTTTTTTGAGCGAGGCATAGACCTCAGAGGTGAGCTTAGCCTTCATGACGCGGTCATCAAAGACCAGACTTCCGAAGTATTCAGGTACTGTGTTCATGGTTTTTCTCCTTTTCAAAGCAAAAACGAGACAACGCGTCCCGCGTATCGCAAGACGTCATTGCCTCGTTTTATAAAATTGAATTATAAAAACAGCGTCAAAGAGGTTATCCTCAAAGACGCCGTTGCCTTTATGCGGACTATTATACACGCTTTTTTGAGTTTGTCAAGACTTTTTTTAAAAAAATGCAAATTTTTTTTGAAAATCGGATTGACAAACCGTTGCACCGGTGATATAATTTCAGCCGTAGTGAGCAAAGGCGTTCATTCACGGCATGGGAGTTCTGTCCCTACCTGAATGAGCGCCCTTCTCTTTTAATGTAAAAGAAGGATGATGAAATGAAAACCGAAGGTCAGGTGCGTATTCCGTCCGGTTGCGCAATATCGGCCGTGATCTCCCGCAACGGCAACAAAATGACGGGTGAGAATATTATTAAAAGTATGCTTCCGATGCACGACCGTTCAAACGGACTCGGCGGCGGCTTTGCCGCATACGGAATATACCCCGAATTCCGGGACATTTACGCCTTTCACATATTCTACAATGACAACTCAGCACGAGTGGCATGTGAAAACTGGCTTAAGGACAGCTTTGAGATCGTCAAAGCAGAAACCATACCGGTCCGCAAAATTCCCGAGATAACCGATGTGCCGCTCATATGGCGATATTTTCTGGCACCGCTCAGCTCGGTGCTGTCACGTCTCCAGCTGGATGAAAAGGAGTATGTCGCCCGCTCGGTTATGCATATAAACACACATTTTGACGGTGCGTACGTTTTCTCAAGTGGAAAAAACATGGGTACCTTCAAAGCGGTGGGCTTTCCTGAGGATGTCGGCGTATTCTACCGGCTTGACGAATACGAGGCGTATTGCTGGACCGCCCACGGCCGCTATCCCACCAACACCCCCGGCTGGTGGGGCGGTGCTCACCCCTTTGCACTGTTGGACTATTCAGTGGTCCACAACGGCGAAATATCCTCATACGATGCAAACCGCCGCTGTATTGAAATGTACGGTTACCGTTGCACGCTTCAAACCGATACCGAGGTCATCACCTATATTGCCGATTATCTGCTGCGGCGTCAGGGGCTGTCGCCCGAGCAGCTGGCGTCCGTCATCGCGGCTCCGTTCTGGAGCACCATCGACACACTGCCGCCCGACACCGCAGCACAACTGCGTTTTCTCCGGCGCGCTTACCCCAGCCTGCTTATAACAGGCCCGTTTTCAATAATCCTCGGATTTAACGGAGGTCTCATGGCGCTTAACGACCGGCTCAAGCTGCGCTCCATGGTGGTAGCACAAAAGGACGACCGCGTCTATATCGCCAGCGAAGAGTCCGCTATCCGCGCCATTGAGCCGGACGCCGAAAACATATGGGCACCCGCCGGCGGAGAACCGGTTATAGTAAGAGTAAAGGAGGGAATGTATTGATGGCTGCCTACGATGTTATACCCGAATTTGAAGTAATACGCAACGACGCGCGCTGTACCTGCTGCCGTATATGCGAACGACAGTGCGCCAACGGCGTACATACATATGATGAAAAAAACAAAATAATGCTCAGCGACGAATTAAAATGCGTCGACTGCCAGCGCTGTATAGTCATGTGCCCTACGCACGCACTGAAAATCGTAAAAAATGACTGCGCCCTGCGCGACAACGCCAACTGGCGCGGCGACACCGTCAACGAAATATACAAGCAGGCCGAAAGCGGCGGCGTGCTGCTTTCCTCCATGGGCAACCCCAAGCCGCTTCCCGTCTACTTCGACCGCATACTGCTCAACGCGTCGCAGGTAACAAATCCCCCCATCGATCCGCTTCGTGAGCCTATGGAAACACGTGTATTTCTCGGAAAGACACCGCGCGGACGCGACGGCAGGGTATGCCGCGAACTGCCGCCGCAGCTTGAGCTGTCCATGCCTATCATGTTTTCGGCTATGAGCTACGGCTCGATCAGCTACAACGCGCACGCAAGCCTTGCCCGCGCCGCAACCGAGCTTGGCATATTCTACAACACCGGCGAGGGAGGCCTGCACGAGGATTTTTACCGTTACGGCGACAATACAATAGTTCAGGTCGCGTCGGGGCGGTTCGGCGTGCACACCGATTACCTGAATGCCGGAGCGGCCATAGAGATCAAAATGGGTCAGGGCGCAAAGCCGGGCATCGGCGGACACCTGCCGGGAGCAAAAATAGTCGGCGACATATCAAGAACGCGCATGATTCCCGAGGGCTCGGACGCCATCTCTCCTGCCCCGCACCACGATATATATTCAATTGAAGATCTGCGACAGCTTGTGTATTCACTCAA
This sequence comes from uncultured Eubacteriales bacterium, assembly GCA_900547565.1. Lineage (GTDB taxonomy): Bacteria > Bacillota > Clostridia > Oscillospirales > CAG-272 > UMGS1002. The sequence continues at coordinate 3,124 of URHI01000071.1, forward strand.
AGAGGCGACACAGTACAAAAAGCCGGTAATAGTCAAGGTTGCCGCCGTGCATAACATCGCCGCAATTGCCAGCGGCATAGCACGCAGCGGTGCCGACATTATCGCTATTGACGGCCTGCGCGGCGGAACCGGGGCTGCACCCACGCGCATACGCGACAACGTCGGCATACCTATCGAGCTGGCGCTGGCGGCAGTCGACCAGCGTCTGCGTGACGAGGGTATACGCGATGACGTATCGTTGGTGGTCGGCGGCAGTATACGTTCGTCAGCCGATGTGGTCAAGGCCATCGCGCTCGGTGCCGATGCCTGCTACATCGCTACGGCCGCACTGCTGGCACTTGGCTGTCACCTATGTCGCGGCTGTCACAGCGGGCGGTGCAACTGGGGCATCGCCACACAGCGCCCCGAGCTTACTTCCCGTCTCGCCCCTGACGAGGGCTGCAGGAGGCTGGTAAACCTCATGACGGCATGGCGACATGAAATCAAGGAATTCATGGGATGTATGGGCATAAACTCAATAGAAGCACTGCGCGGCAACCGTCTTATGCTGCGCGGCGTCGGACTTACGCAAAAGGAGCTTGACATACTCGGTATACTCCATGCGGGAGAATAATGCGTAAGTATTAAAAAAATGTGTGAAAAATCCCGAAAGTGTGGTATAATTTATGAAGATAGATGCAAACGGTCTTGATTTCCGGACACTTAACCTTGCCCTGCGTGACGCGGAGCAGCCGTGTGAGATAATCGGCTGTCTGGGTCAGCGCTTTATAGCGGCAGGAATGAGCGGCAAGAATATAACCATCAGCGGTATCCCGGGCAATGCGCTCGGTGCTTATCTCGACGGCGGCAGTATAACCGTCTGCGGCAACGCGCAGGACGCCGTAGGCGACACAATGAACGACGGCCGCATAGTGATACACGGCAACGCCGGAGATGCAGTCGGCTACGCTATGCGCGGCGGAGAAATATATATCCGCGGCAATGCCGGCTACCGCGCCGGAATACATATGAAAGCCTACAAACAGAAACAGCCCGCTATCATTATCGGTGGCCGTGCCGGCAGCTTTCTCGGCGAATACCAGGCGGGAGGGCTGATACTTGTGCTCGGTCTGAATCCCGACGGCCGTCCGCCGGTCAGCAATTTTCCATGTACGGGCATGCACGGCGGAATGATGGTCGTGCGCGGCGATGCCGCAGGAATACGCTTTCCCGGCCAAACCACCACCCACACAGCCACCGATTCAGATATGGAGCGTGTGATTCCCTATATCAAAGAATTCTGCAGTCTTTTCAGCTACCCGACGGACAAGCTGCTTGATTGTCAATATACCGTTATTTGCCCGGACAGCAACAATCCCTATAAGCAGATGTACGTCGCCGACTGATAACGAGGAGGAGCTATGAAATACTCAAAACAGGAAGTAATGCAATATGTTGCGGAGGAAGATGTCAAATTCGTCCGCATGGCCTTCTGCGATGTTTTCGGCAGACAGAAAAACATTTCTGTAATGCCTGACGCACTGGCACTGGCATTTGAATACGGAATTGCGGTGGATGCATCAGCAATTGCGGGCTTCGGAGGCGAGGTACATTCCGACCTTTTGTTGCACCCGGATCCGTCAACGCTGTCACTTCTGCCGTGGCGGCCGGATCACGGCAAGGTGGTGCGCATGTACTGCGGCATCACTCATCCGGACGGTACAGCCTTTGAAGCCGACTCGCGACGTATACTGTCAGATGCCATAGAGCAGGCTAAAAAAATGGGTATCAGCTTCAACTTCGGCACCGAAATGGAATTTTATCTTATGAAGCGCGACGAAAACGGTGAGCCTACAAACATACCGTACGACAGCGCAGGCTACATGGACATTGCACCCGAGGATAAGGGAGAAAACGTCCGTCGGGAGATCTGCCTGACACTTGAGCAGATGGGTATACGCCCCGAGAGCTCACATCACGAGGAAGGCCCCGGGCAGAATGAAATAGACTTTCGCTATGCCGACCCGCTGACGGCGGCCGACAACGCCGTGACATTCCGCTCGGTGGTGAATGTGATTGCGGCGCGCAGTGGGCTTTACGCCGATTTCTCGCCCAAACCGCTCGAAAATCACGCCGGGAACGGCATGCATATAAATTTTTCGGCAGTGAGTGACTCAGGTAAGGAAGTTATGCCGCATATAATCGCCGGGGTATTGGCGAACATCATCGATATGACAATATTCCTCAATCCGACTGCCGATTCGTATCGACGCTTCGGTCACAGCAAGGCACCGCGTTACGTGTCGTGGTCGAGTGAAAACCGCTCCCAGCTGATACGCATACCTGCCGCCGAGGGCGAATACAGGCGCGCTGAGCTGCGCTCTCCTGACCCGCTGTGCAATCCGTATATTGCGTTTGCGCTTATAATCCGGGCAGGACTTGACGGGCTACGTCAAGGTCTGACGCTTCCGCCCGCTGCTGATATAAATCTGTACACCGCACCCCGCTACATTACAGCGGGCTACCGTCCTCTTGCTGAGACCCGTGAGGTCGCATGTGAAGTGGCACTGTCCAGTGCGTTTATAGCAGGCTGCCTGCCTGAATCGATAATCAAAAGCTATACGAGCTGAAGCTCGAAAAAAATACAGAAGGGGGAGAAAGAATGGAGCTGGCGGAACACTGTTACAGTATGCTGGTAGTATCGGCGTCGGCAAAATTCAACGAGTCACTCACGGCTCTGCTTCCCCGAGGGCAGTATGAACCGGTCATATTTGCTTCCGACGTGTCTGAGGCCCGGCGGCTGATAGTCGAAAACCGGTTTGACATCGCAATAATCAACACTCCGCTTCCGGATGACTTCGGCACCAAGCTGGCGCTCGATATCTGTGACACCAGCGGGACCGGCGTACTGTTGCTTATCCGCGCCGAGCACTATCCCGACATAAACGCCCGCGTCTCTCCCTGGGGTGTACTTACCCTGTCAAAGCCAACCTCACAATCAATGATAACACAGTCGTTGCAGTTGCTTTGCGGAACGCGTGAGCGCCTGAGGCGCATGGAACAGAAGACTGCCTCCATTGAAGAAAAAATGGAGGAGATACGCATTATCAACCGTGCCAAATGGTTGCTCATTGAACAGCTTAAAATGACCGAAAAAGAAGCCCACCGCTACATTGAAAAGCAAGCGATGGACCGTTGCGTCACGCGGCGCAAAATAGCCGAGAATATTATTTCTACCTATAAATAACGAGGTATTAGCGTGAAAGTTGCTTCCCTCTAAAAGTGAAATGTACTTTTTCACGCACAAATTTTGCCGAGGCAAAAATTCACTGATTACTATTTGTGCTGCCGCAAAGCGGCAGAATGGAGGTTACTATGACAAAATTCATCTTTGTGACCGGAGGTGTGGTATCGGGCCTTGGAAAGGGCATCACCGCGGCCTCTCTTGGCAGACTTCTCAAAGCCCGCGGGCTCAAGGTAGCCGCACAAAAGCTGGATCCATATATCAACGTTGATCCCGGTACCATGAGCCCTTACCAGCACGGCGAGGTGTATGTCACCGAGGACGGAGCCGAAACAGATCTTGACCTCGGCCACTATGAGCGTTTCATAGACGAGGATCTTAATAAATACTCAAACCTGACCACCGGTAAGGTATACTGGAATGTTCTGAACAAGGAACGCCGCGGCGAATATCTCGGCTCAACCGTACAGGTAATACCGCACATCACGAATGAGATCAAGGATTTTATCTATCGTGTCGGCAAAAAGACCGGTGCAGACGTTGTTATCACCGAGATCGGCGGCACTATCGGAGATATTGAATCACAACCGTTTATTGAAGCCGTGCGCCAGATCTCGCTTGAGGTAGGACGTGAAAACAGCCTGTTCATCCATGTGACACTTGTCCCGTTCCTGCGCGGCTCGGACGAGCATAAGTCAAAACCTACCCAGCATTCGGTCAAGGAGCTGCAGGGAATGGGCATCAATCCCAACATCATAGTACTGCGCTGTGACGAACCGCTGGAAGAATCGATCTTCAAGAAAATTTCACTGTTCTGCAACGTAAAGCCCGACTGCGTAATTGAAAATATAACTCTTCCCTACCTGTACGAGGCACCGCTGATGCTTGAAAAGTCCAACTTTTCGTCTGTTGTGTGCCGCGAGTTGGGCATTGACACCCCTGCCCCGGATCTTCGTGAATGGGAAAACATGGTTGAGCGCATCAAAGGGCGTGAGCGCGAGGTGCATATCGGCCTTGTCGGCAAATATGTGCAGCTGCATGACGCATATCTGTCGGTGGCAGAAGCCATGAGACACGCCGGTTACACTCTGAATACACATATACGTATTGACTGGATAGACTCCGAAACGCTGACCGAAAATGATTATGCCGCCCGGCTGTCCGGGCTTGACGGCATAATAGTGCCGGGTGGCTTCGGCGGCCGCGGTATTGACGGCATGATTCTTTCCGCAAAATACGCCCGTGAGCACAACGTACCCTATTTCGGAATATGCCTCGGCATGCAGATAGCCGTTATCGAGTACGCGCGCGACGTTGCCGGCATCACCGATGCTCATTCCGGAGAATTTGACGAGCTGTGCCAGCACAAGGTCATCGACTTCATGCCCGGTCAAAGCGATGACATCGACAAGGGCGGGACTTTGCGCCTCGGTGCATATCCCTGCGTTATCAAAAGCGGTACTACTATGGAACGTTGCTACGGCACGACCGATATTTCCGAACGTCACCGCCACCGTTATGAGTTCAATAACGACTACCGTGACACTTTGACCGCTGCCGGGCTGACGCTCTCCGGGCTCTCCCCAGACGGCCGTCTTGTTGAGACCGTCGAGCTGACCGACCGTCCCTTCTTTGTCGGCGTGCAGTATCACCCCGAGTTCAAGTCCCGTCCTAACCGCGCACACCCGCTGTTTTGCGGATTCATCGGTGCGGCCATTGAAAGAAAGTACGGAAAATAACAGGCGCGCGGAAAGTTTCGCGCCATGCGTGCAAGGCGGAGGATTTCTCGCCCTTCGGGACGCGACGAGGGCTTTTCGCCCTTGACATCGGGCACTTCTTTGAAAAAAACGCCGCAAAAGCCTTTCACAGAAGGGTTTAGGTAATTGTTTCCATTCGAACAGCAGCCCACACAAAAACACTTGCTTACCAATAGCGGTATGCAAGTGTTTTTTGTTGAACTGCTACAAAAGAATTTTCTGAAAAATCAATTTGAGACAGCCCTTATATTATAATACCGCATCAATACGAATACCCGCCTAAAAATGCTGTCTGCGCCTCGGACAGCTGTCCGTAGAAATCATCTGAGAATAAAAACTCAAGCAACATAGCTTCGCAGGCCGAGATCACCTTGGGATCGTTTCCCTTCGGGAAGCACTCGACATACTTCAAAAACAGCATATCCGCGGCGTCCTTACGTCCGACCAGTTCACGGACTGCGTTGAATTCACACTTATACCTTTCATATGCGCCCTGCGCCGGAGTTAGGTTGCTGCTAATACCAATCGAAAACGCCATGTAGTCAGAGTCAAAGATCTCGTCGACCAGATTTTTGGTGTCATATTTCAACTGATGATTTGAAAACTGTTGCTTTTTCAGCTGTTTTTCCGCCGTATCGGAAGCGCACAGCACATTGTATCATATGTTTTTCATAATTGCATCACTCGGTTGAGCTTTTACGATCTCTCTTTATTTCGGATATTAAGACCGGCTTACGCTCCCGTCCTCCATGCGCTCTCGGGCTACTGCAAGCATCAGTTTTATTCGGTTGACCTGATTGACCTCACTTGCTCCGGGATCATAGTCCACGGCGGCAATATTGGCCTCGGGATAGGTGGCGCGCAAAGCTTTGATAACTCCTTTGCCCATAACGTGGTTTGGCAGACAGCCAAACGGTTGTATACAGACTATATTGGGTACACCCTCATGTATCAGTTCGACCATTTCACCGCACAAAAACCATCCCTCGCCGTATTGGTTGCATGTTGAGAGAAACGGCTTTGCGTATTCCGCAACAGTACCGATATTCACCGGTGACGAAAACCGCCTGCTGTTTTCCAGTGCCTGTGCGGCGGGCGCGCGCAGGCGCTCAAGAGCATCTACTCCCACCGTCGAAACAATGCGGTTATACCACGGTCCGCCAAGCTCACGGCGCCTCGGCTCCTTGTCATAAACCATCATAGCCATAAAGTCCAGGAAATCCGGGACTACTACCTCGGCACCCTCGCGCTCAAGCAGATCTACCAGGTGATTGTTGGCCAGCGGCATGTACTTCACAAGTATCTCACCGACAATTCCTACCCGCGGCAATCTTCTGCTTTCGTCGATAGGCAGGGCCTCAAAGTCGCGCACGATGCCGCGGCAGATCTGACGGTATGAGTATTGTTTTTCTTTTCCTGACAATGCATTTACGCATATTTCACGCCACTTTCGGTGTAGCTTGTCAGCACTTCCCCGCTCCACTTCATACGGCCGTACGCGGTAGATACAGCGCATAAGCAGGTCACCCCATATGAGTGCCTTCATACCGTCAATAAGCATACCCGGCTTGACTCGGAAGCCGCTGTTGCTCTCCAGTCCGCCCGCATTGAGAGACACCACCGGGATGAACGACATACCTGCCTTATCAAGCGCCCGGCGGATAAAACCGACATAGTTGCTCGCACGGCAACAGCCGCCGGTCTGCGTCATGAGCAGCGCCAGCCGGTGTGTATCATAGCGCCCGGACAGCACCGCCTCCATCATTTGTCCCACCATTATCACTGACGGATAGCAAGCATCGTTGTTGACGTACTTCAGACCTATATCGACAGCTGATCGTGTGGCATTGTTTAGTATCTCAAAGTTAAAGCCGTACCGTCTGAACACCGGCTCTACCAGATCAAAGTGAACCGGACTCATCTGCGGTGCAAGTATGGTATAGCCGTCGAGGAACATTTCACGGGTAAACTCGGCTCGTCTGTATTCATAATCACACACTGTGCAGCTGCACGTTTTTTTCATATTCATGGCTGCAAGCAGGCTACGTATGCGTATACGCGCCGCGCCGAGATTGTTGACCTCATCTATTTTGAGCACGGTATAGAACTTGCCCGCCGACTCAAGTATCTCACATACCTGATCGGTGGTAACGGCATCGAGCCCACAGCCGAACGAATTGAGCTGAACGAGCTGCAGATCGTCACTCCTGCCTACAAATTCGGCCGCGTCATACATGCGCGAATGGAATGTCCACTGATCAAGCACCCGCAGCTGCCGCTCCCCCTCGGGATGCGCCGGGACGCTGTCCTCGGTGAAAACATACAGGCCGTACGATGCTATCATTTCGGGAATTCCGTGGTTGATCTCGGGATCAATGTGGTACGGCCGTCCGGCCAGCACTATACCCTTCCGCCCCGCCGCGCGCATGCGGTCGAGCATGGCCTGTCCTTCACGGCGAATGTCGTTTTTGGCACGCAACTGTTCCTCCCATGCAGCATGCGCTGCGGCCCTG
>URHI01000072.1 GCA_900547565.1 uncultured Eubacteriales bacterium
TTTGCTTGCGTCTGTTTTCTGCCGTGCGGCAGAAAACAGACGCCTATATCGTCCAGACGGACGATGCTTTTATTCTTTTGGTTCTTGTCCTTCTTGTGTGTTATCCGACTTTTCCTTACCCAGGTATTCCGGCAGCTGCATGCCGGCCATATTGAATAGATCATTCATCGGCGGAATTGACTTCATCATGCCTGACAAAAAGTTTGCTGTTGTTGTTTTGCCGTCTGCGTTTGTAGCGCCGTCCCATACAGTGATCTTGTCGATCTTGAGGTTGCTGATAGCCTCGACCTGAATTTTGGTCAGCTGCTCGAGCTTGTCAGCGACCATGTAACGGATAGCGTCGTTTGCTTCGCCGCCGGCGGCTTTGACAAGCTGATCAAAACCTTCGGCCTGTTTGGTCAGCATCTCGCGCATACCGTCGGCCTCTGCTTTCATCTTCATGAGTATTGCATCGGCTTCACCGCGCGCCTGCCGTCTTGTCTGCTCTGCCTGAGCTTCTGCCTGAAGCTCCAGCTCTTTTTTGCGGATCTCGGCTTTAACGATAACGTCTGCTTCCAATTTGGCCTTTTCAAGCGACGCACGCGCAAGCTCGGCGCTTTGCTGTGCTGCATAAGACTCTTCCTGAGCCTTTGCTGCCTGAATATTCTCAGCAGCAGTAGCACGCTTGAGAGCCTCGGCCTCACGCTCACGGCGTGTTGCCTCAGACTCAGCTATATTTACCTTTGCTTCATTTTCACCCGAAATAGCCTCGGAATTGGACTTTGAAACACGTATTCTCTGTTCACGTTCAGCTTCAGCAGCACCGATCGAACCGTCTCTGTCGGCTTCTGCAACAGATATTTTGGCATCATTGATAGCCTTTGCGGCAGCCTCTTTACCGAGCGCTGCAATGTAGCCGGACTCATCGTTAATATCAGTAACGTTAACGTTTATAAGGCGCAGACCTATCTTTTTCAGCTCGGTTTCGACGTTACCGGATACTGCATCAAGAAACTTATCGCGGTCGGTGTTGATTTCCTCGATATCCATCGTAGCGATGACAAGTCTCAACTGACCGAAAATAATATCCTTGGCCAACTCCTGTATTTCCACCAGCTTAAGTCCAAGCAGACGCTCGGCCGCATTCTGCATAACGCCAACCTCGGTTGAAATACCAACGGTAAATCTCGAAGGGACGTCAACACGAATGTTCTGATGCGACAGTGCATTTGTCAGGTCGACTGGAATTGACAGCGGCGTCAGGTCGAGGTACTCATAGGCTTGCACAACAGGCATGATGAATGCGGCCGCACCGTGAATGCATTTGGCAGAACGCGGGGTACCGTCTTTATTGGTTCCCACTTTACCGTAGATGACCATGATCTTGTCAGGTGGGCACTTTTTATAGCGCGTGAAGACTACAATAAGCATTGTAAACAGTATTACCGCGAGCACGCAGATAAGTCCCACAACGGCAGGATTGATGCCGCCTCCTTCAGTCAGAGCAAAAATTTTTTCCATTGATATATTTCCTTTCTTAAAAATTATTTAACCGTATCTGTATTGTCATTCTGCGCATCCGAGCCGGTATTCGCGGCTGAAGTCTTGTCCGGTATGACATCAGCGCTTTGATTGGCGGTTATTTCGGCACGACTGCGCACACGTGACTCAGCTCCGAAATAACCTGCAATAGTGAAGCAGGCCGTATTGACCGCAAAATAAATAAAATATGTCAGCACACAATAGCCGTAAAGCCCGCCTCTTATTGTTGTCAGTGCAGTGAATTCATCACCGAGGTACATCCACCCCGCCATATATCGCGCACCGCCGGACAGAACCGGTGCAAACGATGAAATAAGCGATATCACAAAATGTATAATATACGCAACTGCCCATGAATATGCTTTCTTTCTGAAATCAAATTCTCCGGTCCTGTAGCCTTCTCTGTTGCCTATCAGAAACAGTGTTCCACCGCCAGCCACCATAAATACAAACGTGCGTATTATTGCAAGCGCTAGATATGACGCTGTGCTGATGCTTGATACGATAAGGACCAGCATGGAGGACAGCGCAAGCCCCACTATACATGACGCAAGAATATATATGAGATATACCAAAGCGTCCGTAGGCTTTGTTTTATAATTGAATTTCATAATATCAGTTATTTCCCTTCCGTATCTCCGCAAAGCGGCTCCACGACAAGCATGCCGGCATCGTCGACAGCCACAACACGCACATACGCCCCTGTTTTGATCTTGTCTGCGACAGTTGTTATTGCACCGAATTCGCAGTATTGTTCCTGAATCGTCAGGTGAACCTTTCCGGAGCCTGTACCCTTGGGAGGAATGGGAATGTACACCTGTGCCATTTTTCCCACCGCATTACCGATGTCTATATTTCCGGAGTTCTGTAGCTTTGATATCAGCTTCATTACGTATGCCATAATGAACAGCATCGCAACGCCCAGCACGACCGAAATAAGTATTGAAACAAAGCCCAGCAACGGAGTTTCAAGTAGTGCCATGGCGCTCCAGCCCATTACGGCGAGCATTGACATAATGCCGCGCACCGAGAACAGCGCAAGGCCGTCGTCTCCGCCGTCACCGTCACTGTCCCCGTCAAAATCTCCGTCAGTGCTGACGTCACCGTCCGTATCAGCATCAGAGCCGTTTCCTATGCCTATGAGCAGCAGAATAGTCTGTATCAGCAGAATAAGCGTGGACGGAATAGCGATACAAGCAAATATCTGTTGCGTAAGTTCAAGAGAATTCCACCAGTTTATCATAATGATCGTTCCTTTCAGAATGTTAAATTGACTGTGCCAATGCGTTTATGAATTGTACAGGCTTTCAAGCATATCGTCAGCATGCTGCTTTATCAGCGATGCATAATATGCCGTGAGTATTATTTCCAACGCTGTGTTGAGCCGTCGCCTTGCACCGCATACCTTTTCATTATACGCACCGGTCACATCGCTGATACAATCCTGCAATGTTCCGCTGTAACCCACCATTTTGTCGAGTATCTTGCAGATGTAATCGTAAAGCTCGGAGTCACGAATGATTTTGTCGCCACTATCCTTGGCGTCACCGTTGATATACTTGATAATAAACGAGATGCGATCCAATCGCATACAGGAACGCAGCATGTTGATAATAAGTATATGCGCCAGCTGATCGATGTCATATCGCTTGAGCCGTGAATTTTCCACCCAGCCGCGCTTTGTCCAGTTTTGCAGAGTTGAGCCGTCGATGCCTGATATTCCTCGTATCTGATTGAGCATTATCCCGTCTGTTATATAAAAAATCTTACTGAGAAATTCCAGTCCGGTAACGTCGCCCATCTGCTTGCGTTTAAGTATTGTGCCCGGTATACACTCGCTGCTTGCCAACTGAATTTCCACCTTTTCTCTCTCCTTCTCCCGGTTTATAATGTTTGGACGATAAAAACCGGCTCTGTCTTTTATCGTCTCTATTATTATACAACGCGGTCACGCGATTGTCAATACCATTCTGCAAAAAATTTAAATCAGCAGTTGAAATATCCGGCAATTTCAGCCAGCCCGCTCACCGTCAGGTCTGGCTTGACGGTATCCGCCATGCCACGGTAAAAACCGCGCAATATGCGTATGGTGTGCATACCTGCTTCGTGAGCAGGTGCTATGTCGTTGTCCGGTCTGTCGCCGACCATTACGGCATGTCCGGGAAGGCAGCCCACATTGCGCAAAGCCATACGGTACAGCTCGGGATCCGGTTTTTCAGTCCCCATCTCGGCCGACGGAAAAAGCGCGTCAAAGCAGTCTGCAAGGCCATATACAGTCAGTCGGTGTGCCGATCCGAGCGGTTGGTTGGCTATAATTCCCAGTCTGAACCTTGAGCGAAGTCTCCACAGCGTTGTACGCGCATCAGGATACGGCACTTCGCCGTCTGTGGTGTAATCCGGCATGTGCCGCAGGCCAAAGTGACGTGCTGCTGAGGGGAACGGCGCCTTGCCGCGGTCACCGTACTCATACGCTGTTTCCCAGAACTGCCCGCGCGTGACGCTTATGCCCATGTCTTCCAACTGCCGCATAGCAGTTGTTATGCGGCGCTCATGCGCACCGTCCTCGTTGACGAGCGTATAGCCCATGTCAAAGAAGATCCATTCAACATCATTCATCAGTGATTAGTTGACCTTTCATTGGTTATAGTGCTATTGTATCATAAAATCCGTGCTTTGACAAGATGTCGCGGTATGGAAATTGCGTTTGCGGCATATAAATAGATACGTTCCCATTTATTATCAAGGAGTCAAACAGTATGAACACCAGATCCTCGGAAAATAAACATTGTGGAGCCATAACTATAATTCTGACCGTGCTGACGATAATAATATTGTTGCTGACGGCACGGTCATACGTCAACAAACAATCGTCGGAAAATACAGACAATACCCCGTTTACCACAGACACAACACCGGAAGTACAGTCGTCGCTTACCGCACTGACACTGGCCGAACAATATGTCGCCAAAACTTCGGATATTGTATTTCCGCTTGACGGCCGCATAACCTCCGGCTTTGCGTGGCGTGACGACCCGTTTTTTGACGAATCGTCAGGCGGCACTGCCGACACCGAATTCCACCGCGGTATCGACATTTCTGCCGCCCGCAGCCGAGACATACACGCATGTGCGGACGGTATTGTATGCTTTGTAGGCAGCGGTACCGGATACGGCAACTATCTTATGATCGACCACGGAGAGTATGTATCTCTCTACGCTCACTGCTCGGAAATACTCGTAAATGACGGTGACACGGTACTTGCAGGCACCAGCATCGCCGTAGCGGGGGCTACCGGGCGCGCAACCGGTCCGCATCTGCATTTCGAAATACGTGTAGACGGACAGGTGGTTGACCCGCTTGAATATGTAGGAAGCGTTTACGCGGGGGCATCACATTGAAGCTGAAGCTGAGAATCAGTATCTTCGGTATACTGATGCTGCTGATATTGCTGTTCGGCGACAGCACGGGCTATGCTCTCATCGCCGTAATCGCAGCAGCGGTGCACGAGACCGGACACATAGTGGCGGCACTTATACTCCGAATGCGGCTTGACAGCTTTTCGCTCGGCCTACTCGGTGCTCGTCTCGGTCTGTCACTGCCACTTTATTCTTACCGAAAGGAGCTTTTGCTGTCGCTGTCGGGACCGGTATCAAACATAGCCACCGGCGGCGCGGCAATATACATATACAACGTATGCAGAGTCGCAGACAGCGGGCCTGAACCGCTTTTGTTTTTCGGCGTGGCAAGCATGTTCCTTGCCGGACTTAATCTGCTTCCCGTCCAGAGCTTTGACGGAGGACGTATTTTCATGTGTCTGGCTGCACCGGTGATGGGCATTTTCACAGCCGAAAGGGTGCTGCGCATACTGTCTTTTTCATGTATTCTTTTGCTTTGGGGCACATCGGTTTATCTGATGCTGAGGATAGGGAGCTCGCTTGCACTTTTTGTTTTTTCATCTGCCTTGTTTGCACAAATGTTTCTCGGGGCAGATGCATTTAAAAAATAGAGGGATTTTTGCGGAATTTTTTGAAAAAATATATTGCAATTTTGCAGTTTTCTGTTATAATGTTGTCCAGGATATCTGTGGCGCAAAGCATATATCCGTTTTTGTGTTTATATGCCTGCCCAGAACCGAATTTTATTTATATCAGAGGAGTTTTTATGTGTAATGAAGGATACGGTACTCATACATTTACAGGGTATCTGTAAGTCGTTTGATGGAGAAACTGTTCTTGACAACATTGATCTCGATATTCACGACAAAGAATTTATTACTCTGTTGGGGCCTTCCGGCTGCGGTAAGACGACCACACTGCGTATACTCGGCGGTTTTGAAACGCCCGATGCCGGTGACGTTTATTTTGACGGCAAGCGAATAAATAATATTCCGCCCTGCAACCGACATGTAAACACAGTATTTCAGCGGTACGCCCTGTTCCCCCATCTCAACGTGTTTGAGAATATCGCCTTCGGACTGCGCGTCAAAAAAATGAACGAGCAGACAGTCCGGAAAAAGGTCAAGGAAATGCTTAGTCTTGTGAACCTCAAGGGGTTTGAAAAGCGCAAGGTTGACACGCTGTCAGGCGGACAGCAGCAACGTGTGGCGATTGCACGGGCACTTGTGAACAACCCCAAGGTATTGCTTCTGGATGAGCCGCTGGCGGCTCTCGATCTTAAGCTGCGCAAGGATATGCAGAATGAGCTCAAGAATATTCAGCAACAAACCGGTATAACCTTCGTTTACGTTACGCATGACCAGGAGGAAGCTCTCTCAATGTCCGATACCGTGGTAGTCATGGCTGAAGGACGAATACAGCAGATTGGAACTCCGGTCGATATATACAATGAACCCGTCAATGCTTTTGTTGCCGACTTTATCGGAGAGAGCAACATACTTGACGGCACCATGCCCGAGGACTACCGGGCAAAATTCGCAGGGCACGTCTTTCCCTGCGTTGACAGCGGATTTGAGAAAGACCAGCCTGTGGATGTAGTGGTCCGCCCTGAGGACGTGGATGTGGTACCTGCCGACAAGGGTATGCTGACCGGGTGCGTCACATCAGTGACGTTCAAGGGCGTGCATTATGAGATAATCGTTGACGTGGGCGGCTTCAAATGGATGATACAATCCACCGACTACGTTGCCCCCGGTGACACGATCGGCCTTTACATAGAGCCGGATGCCATTCATGTCATGAGGAAATCCAAGTTTTCCGACATGTTCGGCGATTACTCCACCTTCAGCGATGAAATGGATCATCTGTCCGATCCCGAGCCTCAGCAGGCCGAAGAGGTCACGGAGGAGTAAGCCATGCAAAGCAAAACGAGATACCGCTCATGGCTGGAAAGGGCTGCCGCCGCACCGCACATCGTATGGTCGGTAATGTTCATTGTGGCACCTCTCATGATCGTCGCATATTTTGCATTCACCGATTATGACGGCCACTTCACATTTGAAAATATAGCTTCACTTTCAAATTACACACATATTTTTCTGCTTTCTGTCAGCTTTGCGTTTGTGGCTACCGTAATATGCCTGTTGATAGGATATCCGCTGGCTTATTTTATGGCGCACACCTCCCCACGCACACAACGCCTACTTGTCGTCGTTCTCATGTTGCCCATGTGGATCAGCCTGCTCATACGCACATATTCCCTCATGGCACTGCTTGATAACGGCGGACTTATCAATACCCTGCTTTCCTATCTTGGGCTGCCGAAGATCAAATTCATAGGTACCGGCGGCGCTGTCATACTCGGTATGATATACGATTTTCTGCCGTATATGGTGTTGCCTATCTACACCGTCATTTCCAAGCTGGACAAGCGCTACATTGAAGCGGCGCATGATCTCGGCTGTAGCAGACTTCAGGTGCTTACCAAAGTCATTCTGCCGCTGTCGGTTCCCGGCATTATTTCAGGTGTAACAATGGTATTTGTTCCTTCCATAAGCACCTTTTATATCTCTCAAAAGCTGGGCGGCGGTTCGTTTGATTTGATAGGAGATACGATAGAACGCCAGTTCCAGAATCAGCTGACCTATAATACCGGTGCGGCAATCTCGCTGGTAATGATGATACTGATTATCATATCGGTTGCGGTCATGAACAGATTCTCGGACAGCGAAGGAGGTATTGTGGTATGAAAACATTATCACGTATCTACATGTGGCTGGTGTTTGCACTGCTGTACGCTCCGATAATAGTTTTAGTAGTATTTTCTTTTAACCGCTCCGGTGACGTCAATTCATACACTCAGTTCTCTTTTTACTGGTACGGTGAGTTGTTCCGCGATGCAAAAGCCTTCAGTTCACTCAAAAATTCATTGTTCCTTGCAGTTACCTCATCGTTGCTTGCGACAGCTATCGGCACACTGGCTGCCTTCGGCATAGACCGTATGCGCAACAAGTTCCTGCGAAATGCTGTTATGTCGGTAACAAACATTCCCATGATGAATCCCGATATCGTCACGGGCGTGTCAATGATGTTGCTGTTTGTGGCTCTCGGCACTATGCTCAGTATCAACAATGTGCTCGGCCGCACGACAATGATAATTGCCCACACAACATTTAACCTGCCGTATGTCATTTTGTCTGTCCTGCCGCGTTTCAAGCAGTTGGACCGCAGCTTATCTGAGGCCGCGCTGGATCTGGGCTGTACCCCGCTTCAGACATTTTTCAAGATAGAGCTGCCGGCAGTTGTCCCCGGTATTATTTCAGGACTCATGATGGGCTTTACGCTGTCACTTGATGACTTTGTTATCAGCCATTTTGTCAGCTCGCCCGATTTTCAGACCCTGCCGCTGTATATATACAACCAAACGGCTCATCAGGTCAAATACAGCATGTATGCACTGTGTACACTTATGATAGTGGCCATTCTTGTCCTTCTGATGCTGGTGAACTTTGCCGGCTCACTTGGTGACATCAGATCAAAAAAAACGTATAAAGAGGAAAAAATAAATTGAAAAAAATTGCTTTTATTGTAATACTGACCGTCATTCTGGCGGCAGTCGCGCTGGGGCTGTGCTCCTGCAACAACGATAATGTTACCACACTTTATGTTTACAACTGGGGCGAATATATTTCAGACGGCTCCGAGGGCACGCTGGACGTCAATGCCGCCTTTGAAGAATATTATTACCAGACCTACGGCGAGCGCATAAAGGTCAACTATTCCACATACTCCAGCAATGAGAGTATGTATGATAAGATCAGTAGCGGAACAGCCAACTACGACGTTATAATTCCGTCCGACTATATGATCGAGCGCTTGATCAGCGAGGGGCTTCTTGCAAAGCTGAACTACGATAATATTCCCAATTACAAGTATATTTCCGATGATTTCAAGGGTGAAAACGTATATTACGATCCTCAGAATGAGTATTCAATTCCCTATGCCTACGGCATTGTAGGCATAATCTACAACACCAAGCTGGTTGACGCCGATGACCCCATGATCGGAAGCTGGGGACTTATGTGGAACGAAAAATATACCGGTAGCATTCTTCAGTTCAATAACTCGCGCGACGCCTTCGGTACGGCGCTTTACTACCTTGGCTATGACGTCAATGATGCCACAGAGGCCCAATGGCAGGAGGCACTGGAGCTCCTCAAAAAGCAGAAATCGGTTGTTCAGGGATACGTCATGGACGAAGTGTTCAACAAAATGATAAGCGGCTCAGCGGCTATTGCCTCCTACTATGCCGGTGATTTCTTTACCATGTACGAAGGAAATTCCGATCTTGCATTCTACTATCCCAAGGAAGGTACAAACATTTACATTGACGCCATGTGTATTCCCGCCACATCAAATAACCAGCTGATAGCAGAGCGGTATATAGACTTCATGCTGTCTGAACAGCCGGCGATCGCCAACGCAGAGTATACCTGCTACGCTTCCCCGAATTTGCTGGTAACAAACAATCAGGAATACATTGACTACATGGCCGAGCTTCACCCCGATGCTATGAAAATCCTGTATTCCGAGGATAACGATTTCGAAACCACTTTCTATAAAAACCTCTCGCGTGAAAAGCTTACAATGCTCAACTCGCTTTGGGAGGAGCTAAAAATTGAAAGTCCCATCGGTAATTCTATCTACATCGGTTGTGGCATACTTGTCGCAGCTTTAGCAGTTGTAGCGGTAGTATTCGTTGTACGCAAGAAAAAGCGTGAACGCTACGACGAGGATTGACAGAATCTCCATAGGCCCCGGAATACTCCGAGGCCTTTCTGTTGCCGGTATTGATTTTTTCGGGCGTTGTATAAATATATCAAACATTATTTAAACGGTTACTTAAATGAAAAACAACACAAAAGGAATTGCCTTTGCAATACTTGCCGCCGCACTATATGCCGTAAACGCACCTTTTTCCAAGCTGTTGATGAATTTTATGCCGCCGACGCTTATGGCGGGATTTCTCTATTTAGGCGCAGGAGCGGGTATGGCTTTGATAGCTTTGGCGCGGCGGGTTGGTAGGAGGCAGGTAAATGAAGCGAGGCTGACGCGTGCAGAGCTTCCTTACACCGTTGCCATGATACTGCTTGACATTGCCGCACCTATATGTCTGCTTTTCGGGCTTAAATACACAACCGCCGCAAATGTGTCTCTGCTGAATAATTTTGAGATAGTAGCAACATCTATAATAGCTTTGGCGGTGTTTCACGAGCGGATAAGCCGCAGGCTATGGCTAGGTATTGCCTTCGTAACGCTGTCGTGCACAATATTATCTTTTGAGGACATTACCAGTCTGAGGTTTTCATACGGTTCCCTTCTTGTTCTGGCGGCGGCTGTCTGCTGGGGCTTTGAAAACAACTGCACACGCAAGATCTCTTCAAAGGATCCGCTTGAGATCGTGCTGCTCAAGGGCATTTTCTCGGGCCTGGGGTCAGTAATAATAGGATTGTGCGTAGGTGAACGTTTAACAACAGCATGGAGCGTATTGGCAGTCATGGCGGTGGGAATGGTAGCCTATGGATTAAGCATATATTTTTATGTTTATTCACAGCGTCTGCTCGGTGCCGCGCGAACCAGCACGTATTATGCGGTGGCACCGTTTATTTCCGTTATCATGTCGCTGATAATTTTCCGGG
>URHI01000073.1 GCA_900547565.1 uncultured Eubacteriales bacterium
AATCAACGACGTGTTTGAATTCTCCACCCAGCATACATTGCTCCGCCTTTCTGCAATTTAAGTGCACTTTACACCACTTTTCACCACTTTTATATTATTATATATCATTTCGTTCTGCATTTCAAGTGCTTTGTAAATTTTTTTAAACTTTTTTTGAAGTAATTTATTGCCAATAGCAGTTTTTGCCCCCAAAATACTGTATAAAAAGAACGGTGCAAAAAAATCTTCCGCACATGCAGCAGATAATACGTAATTTTAAGCCGGCTTAACTTATACACCGCAGATAAAACAAAAATCACTTTACCGTTTTGAATAACGGTAAAGTGATTTTTGTTTGCAGAAAGCCATCGGAAGTCCTACAGGACTCCGTTCTCCGCACTCTTACGACATTTCCGTGACAATGAAATAAAATTTAAACTGCCTCCCACCGTGCTCCCTGCATGCTTGCTCTGACATACAACAGCTTGTCGATATCATTAATAACCGTTGTCTTGCGGCAACTCCACAGCGGGGCCAGCAGCTCGTCGGGTGCGCCGTCGCCGGTAAGCCGTGCAATCACGGTGTCAGGCGGAAGAAGCTCAAGTGTGTCTGCCACAAGCCGAATGTAATGTTCACGTTCAAGCGGTGTATATGCGCCGGATTCATACATGTTTCCGAGCACCGTTCCGCGCAAAACATACAACATATGCAGCTTAACCTGTTCCGGGTGCAGACGCGCGACCTGCCGGGCGGTTTCAAGCATCATTTCATCGTCCTCGCCCGGCAAACCCAAAATGGTATGGACACATATTCCGATACGGCCTCCGGCCCGGCGCAAACGTGTCACGCCATCTACAAACTGCCCCCAGGTGTGGCCGCGATTGATGCGATCTGCCGTCGTGTCATGCGCAGACTGAAGCCCCAGCTCGACAGTCAACACGGTACGTTGCGAAAGCTCCGCTAGATATGCTACCGTGTCCGGTTCAAGACAGTCGGCGCGCGTAGCTATATTCAGCCCTACCACTCCCGGAAAGCGCAATGCCTCCTCAAATTTTTCGCGAAGCACGTCAAGCGGTGCGTATGTATTTGTGTGGGCCTGAAAATAGGCTATGTAACTTCCGGTGTCCCATTTTGAAGCCATTTTCCCGGCCTCCAGTGCAAGCTGTTCAGTGACAGACAACCGTGGGGGACCGGCAAAATCGCCGCTCCCCCGCGAAGAACAGTATATGCAACCGCCGTATCCACATTTCCCGTCTATGTTTGGACATGTAAATCCGGCATCCACCGGCAACTTGGCTACCTTGCATCCAAACGTCCGGCGCAAATAATAGTCATATGTGTAATACCGCTTATTAGAGTCACTTAATTTAAAAGGATTGCTTTTTGACTGCGCTATTTTCATTTTTGTGATTTGTCCATGACTTTTTCAAGTGCCGCAAGCTTTACGCACACGCTGAAAACATGCATGGCAATAAGCAGTTCCTCATCCGAAGGATAGGTGGGCGCGATACGTATGTGGCTGTCGTGATCGTCCTTGTGATAAGGATATGCCGAACCCGCCGCAGTCATTTTAACTCCGGCTTCGGCTGCCAATTCGAACGCCCTCATAGCACATCCGTCCATAGTGTACAGGCTGACAAAATAACCGCCGCGCGGATTGTTCCAATGTGCCGCCCCGGTATCCCCGATCTCTTCTTTCAGCACCTTCTGTACTATTTCGAACTTAGGCCGAATAACCGATGCCAGCAGCTTCATATGCTCCCGCATATTCTCCGCCGTGCGGAAATAGCGTACGTGACGGATTTGATTGATCTTGTCAAATCCGATAGTCTGAACACCCATGATGGCTTTAATCTGTTCAAGATTGCGCAGAGAAGCCGCAAGTATCGCCACACCAGAGCCGGGAAATGATATTTTGGAGGTTGACGCAAAATAGAACACCATGTCCTCGCTGCCGTGACGGCGACAGGCCTCAAAAATATCCGCCAGACGGTCGCGGTCACACTCGTCGTCGTACAAATCGTGAACAGCATAGGCGTTGTCCCAGAAAATGCGGAAATCAGGTGATGCCGGGCGAAGCGCGGCAAAGCGTTCAACCGTTTCATCCGAATATGTATAACCGTCGGGGTTGGAATACTTTGGGCAGCACCATATGCCGCGTATAGTGTCGTCACTCTCAACCAGCTTCTCTACCATATCCATATCAGGTCCGGTCGGCGACATCGGGACATTGATCATCTCGATCCCCAGCGACTCGCATATTGCAAAATGACGGTCATAACCCGGCACCGGGCAAAGAAAACGATTTTTTTGGTTTTTCACCCACGGTCCGTTTCCGCCCGCAACACCGTATAGCATGGCTCGTGCCATCTCATCATACATAAGGTTAAGTGATGAGTTGCCGCACACCATGATCATATCCTTGTCTATTCCAAGCAGGTCGGAAAAAAGCCGCTTTGCTTCAGGTACACCGTCCAGCAAACCGTAGTTGCGATAGTCGTAACCTGTCTCGGAGCGGCAATCCGATGCCTCCGAAATGCAGTCGAGCATACCGGTCAGCATATCCAGCTGTTTCTGTCCCGGCTTGCCGCGCGAGAGATCCAGACCCAAATTCATGCGTTTATATTCTTCATAGCGGCGCGTCAGCTCCTCATGTTCTGCGGCCAGCTGACAGCCGCTCATAGACATGTAATCCAAAATAACCCTCCCAAAACGTAATATCCCCCGGCAGTAAAAATACCACCGGGTAATATTATAACATAGCTCAAGCAAAAAATCAATACATTTTTGCAACTTTAATCCTGTTTGTCTGCATTTTTTGGCGATTTTCCCCGCCAAAACTCTGATATTGCAGCATTTAGTGAAGCAGGCTGACAAAAATACTGCATATTACGCCAATGCTCCGGGTACATGGATCTGTACTGCTCCGTCGCATACCTGTCATCTATCAGTACAACAATACCACAGTCGGTATCCGATCGTATAACGCGTCCGGCGGCCTGCAGTACGTTGTTCATTCCCGGATATGTGTAAGCATAATCATAGCCGCATTCACGTGTCAGCTGAAAATAATCCCGCATTATGTTGCGCTCACCCGACAACCCCGGTATGCCGACCCCGACTATGACAGCGCCGATAAGACACTGTCCTGGGAGATCTACCCCTTCCGAGAAACTTCCGCCAAGCACGCAGAAACCCACCCGCATTGCGCCGTCACCCAGACGGAATTGGGCAAGAAAGCTGTCACGGTCGGTCCGTGTCATTCCGCGTGTCTGCTCAAGAAGCTTTACCGCCGGGAACCGCTTGACAAACAGTTCCGCGGCCTTGTGCATATAGTCGTACGATGGAAAATAGACCATATAATTTCCCCGTTTTGCGCTGACAGCAGCAGCAATATAGCTGACCGTACGTGCAAGCGATTTTTCCCTGTCCTCAAAACGCGTGCTTATATCGGTAACTGCCCCGAGGAACAGATTGCCGTCGTCGTATGGCGAGCGAAGCGAAAGATTGACCGCCTCGGCACCTCCGCCGAGCAGGTCGTTGAAGTAATCCGGCGGAGTCAGCGTTGCGGAAAACAGAATCACGCTGTGAAAGCGGCGCATACGCGCGTCAAGAACTACCGAAGGATCAACACAAAGCGACCGGACTTCAACCCGCTTCCCCTCCGCCTGACAATACAGCATGGATTTGTCACCGCACAGCTCTCCCGCAATAATATACCTTCGCAGCATGCGGTAAAGCCCCGCCATTGCGGCATATCCGGGCTGTTCGGAACCGGAATTCAGTCGGCGTCCAAGCTCCCGGCAAACCTCGCCAGCATAACGGTCAAATTTTGTGTCGCGCTCACGGCTGATGTAAAATGCACGCGTTACTCCGTCCTCCCCACGCACCGCGTTTTCGGCGCACAGGCTTCTCATACAGTCAAAATCGTTCAGAAAGCCGTCCAGCTGACTTGTAAGCTCCGGAAGCATATCGGCTACCTGCCCGCGCAAAGCCGCAACATCATAGCTGTCAAGACGAGCCGAAAACATGTCGCGTGCGCGGTCTGTAAGGTTATGCGCCTCGTCAATGAGCAGGACATACCGCGCGTCATCCCCCGGCTCCCTGAAGAATCGGCGAAGAAATACCAACGGATCAAACACATAATTATAATCAGCAATTATAATTTCACAATACTCAGCAAGCGTGAGCGACAGCTCATACGGACATACGCCATATTTTTCTGCCGTTCTGCGTATAACACGGCTGTCGTAACCGTTCTGAAGCGCCAACAGCTCATTGACTCCGGCAGCCAGCGCGTCTGCTGACACCGATGCATACCGGCAGTGCCGTACATCGCATATTCCCGCGCTCATGTGCTCTCGCTTCAGGCACATATGCTCTTTTGCAGCCAGCACCACTGTACGCAAATGAGCGCCTCCGCAAAACAGTGCCCCCGCCGCCTTATAGGCTTCTGCCTGCGTACTGCTTTTTGCAGTCACATAAAAGATCTTGTCGCACTTTCCCTGCCCAAGATACTTCACGGCAGGATACAGCGCGGATATGGTCTTTCCGATACCTGTCGGTGCCTGGACAAACAGCCGTACTCCGCGGCACATGCTGTCATAGCATTCTTGCATCATAAGACGCTGCCCTCGCCGCAGCCCGGTGTACGGCAGTGTGACATGCGCAGCTGACGGAAGCACCTGCTCGGCTCGTGTCCGCAGCATACGGGCCATACTATCATGCCCCTCAAGGCGGCGCAGGAAATATTTTTCAAGTGCTGCTCTGCTGCGTGTACATGATGCCAGTATATGGAGCTCACCTTCATCATCTATGCCGACTGTCACTATTCCGGCGCTCACGGTGTCCGAAAGCAAACAACTCAGAAAAGCGGCCAGCAGCGTCCCTTCAGACGGCGACGGCACTTCTTTTTCGGGGACATAAGCAATCACATCACAGATCAAGTCATTGTTCACATATGCCGAACCTATCAACATATATGTGATGTCGTTGTGAGAATATTGCAGGCGATATGTGGTCAATTCAAGCCCGGCAGAATCGGCCAATCTACTACGCTCGGCATCATCTGCACGCTGGCAAAGCTCGGATATATTCAACGTAACAGTTGATGTGAGCCGATCGTATCGCATGTCCTTCCTCCTCTTTTCTGATAACAATATCATACCATATTCAGCCCTGTTAGTCAATGCCGTACCGCCTTATTTTCCATTATTTTAGGGGTTACATTTCCCCCGCAGTAGGATTATAATTATTAATAAGATACCTCGCGGCGTCAGCCGCGAAATTTCACCGAAAGGCAAGGGATCACCATGGAGCTTATACTCATAAACGACACAAAACTGAAAATAATGCTCACCCGTGAGGACATGACCCGCTATGATCTTGACTGCGCCAGCGCCGACTACGACAGTACCGAAACGCGCCGTGCCTTCTGGAGCATACTCGACGAAGCCAAACACCGAACCGGATTTGACGCCGCCCGCGACCGCGTGTTCATACAGCTGTACCCGTCACGCGAAGGAGGCTGCGAAATGTTTGTAACCAAGGTCGGAATGCTGTGCGCCGGCGAAAGACAGGCATCGCTGTGCGCCGCGCCGGAGGAACTGGCGTATGTGTTTGACGGCTTTGATACGCTGCTGGGCTGCTGCCGCATGATTTCCGCGGAATATGCCGCCGTCGCAGAAAAATACATAACAAGGCAGTCAAAACCAAAATCAGGACCACCAAGCCGCCATTCCACGGCATATGCCGATGAGGGCGGGCAATGGTACCTGTTTCTGACACCGCTCGATAACGACGACAGCCGTCGCCTGAACTGTATTCTCAACGAATTCGGCACGCCTGTCAATGCCCGAAATCTGCGGCTGTACATATCCGAACACGGAAAAGAGATATCGGACGGATCAGCAGTTTCACGTCTTGCCTCGCTGTAATGTGTGCAAAAAAGCGCACGGCTATTGAAAAACTCCGGCATATCTGATATAATAATATCATCAGCGCATACACCGCGCAGAATGATCTTAACGTAAACGGAGTTTTTGATATGGATAAATTGGAACAGCTGTACGAAACCTGCAAGAGCTGCACCGCCTGTCCGCTCAGTGCAACACGTACAAATCTTGTTTTCGGGACCGGCAACCCGAATGCTGAGCTTATGTTTGTCGGTGAAGCGCCGGGAGAACAGGAGGATCTTACGGGTACTCCGTTTGTCGGACGTGCCGGACAGCTGCTCGACCGCTTCCTTTTTGCGGTAGACATTGGCCGCAGCAGCGTATACATAGCCAACATACTCAAATGCCGCCCGCCAAAAAACCGCGATCCCCTGCCCGCAGAGGAGGACGCCTGCATGGGATATCTGCGCGAGCAGGTACGGCTGATACGTCCAAAAATCATAGTGTGCCTCGGGCGCATTGCGGCCATGCGGCTGATACGTCCGGATTACAAAATCACCCGTGAACACGGAACATGGGTGGAACGCGGCAACTTCCTTATGACTGCGGTATATCCCCCCGCCGCACTGCTCCGTGACCCGCGCAAAAACGAGGATATGCTGCGCGACATGAAATCCATCAAGCAAAAGCTGGACGAGCTTATATAGATGTGCAAGGATATAAAGCCGTCCTGGCTGGCCACACCGGGGCATAATGCCGATGCCGTGCGACGTTTTGGGGCGGAGATCCCGCGTCTTCATGGTAGCAGGACAAGCACATATGCCGACACATATAAAAATCTCTCACACCAATATAAAGTGAAAGCAGGCAACGGAGCTATCCGTTACCTGCTTTCTGATTTATTCACCTTGCCGTGTCGACACATCGCGTTTGAGGACCCGGAACAGCATTGAACGCAGTGCAGGCCCGTCAAACGGAATGAGAGGATAAAGATAGCTGCGCCGTCCGTTGACCGTCTTATTGATGGCGATAAGCACGACAGAAAGTAACATTCCGGCTACATATCCCCACACCCCGAAAAATGCAGTGAGTATCAGCATTATTATTCGCATGAACTTGAACGCATACCCCAGTTCATAGTTTCGCTGAGTGAAATTTGCTATTGCTACAAACGCCATATATAGTATGACCTCAGGGATCAGCCATCCTATACTGACTGCAAAATCTCCGAGTATCAGTCCTCCTACTATCGAAAGCGAGTTCGACAGCATGTCGGGCGTATTCATGGAGGCCATACGAAGTCCGTCAACAATAAATTCCACAAGCAAGATCTGAACGATTATGGGTAATCTTCCCGTATCGGCCGGTATAATGAAATCAAGCCATCCGGGGATTACCCCAGGATTATTTATTAACAGATACCACGTGGGTATCAGCACCAGTGTAAGCCAAAAGACCACGTGCCTGACTATACGCAGGTATGAACCTGTCAGCGGCGGAAAATAATAATCGTTGGTTTCCTGCAGAAAATCAAATATAGTGGTCGGCAGTATCATTGCCTCGGGGGAATTATCGCACAGCACCAACACACTGCCCTCGAACAGCTGTGCCACAGCTGTATCAGGGCGTTCGGTCGTCCGAATTTTAGGAAACGGATCATACCAATGCGTGCGTATGAGGCACTCGGTAAGTGACTGCTGACCCATATTCAGCGACTTGGTACGTATTCCTGCAAGCTGTTTTTTCAACTTATCGACGTAGTTCAGGTCTGCCTTATCACGCATATAGCACACCACTACATCCGTGAGGGATGATGAACCTATGCTCATATAGCTCATGACAAGGTTAGTATCCCGTATACGTCGCCGTATCAGTGCCGTATTTGAAATCAGCGTTTCAACAAAGCCGTCACGCGGGCCGCGCATGACACGATCGTCCTCAGGCTCTGAGGTTTCACGTGCAGGGTAGGTCCTTGAATCAATTATCACACCCCAATCGCCAAAGCGACTGCCGAGCATAAGAGACGCCCCCGACATGACCATCTGCAGCATTGATCCGACGTTTTGTGTGGCCTCCACCTCAACATAAGGCATCTTTTCGTCGGTAAAGCGACGCGCGGCATCGTCTCCCTCACCAAGCCCGTCAAGCGACCGCAGATATATCATCAGCTTCTGCATGACCGTATCCTTGACAAAGCCGTCGATATAGTACAGCGTTATTTCGTCCTGACCGACCTTCAGCTTCTTTTTGAGCATGTCGAAGTTGCCGTCAACATTCAACTCGCGATCAATCAGGGCGATATTCTGCGTGTAATCCTGTGTAAGTCTTGTTATCATTTGCCTTCTCTTTTCATGTTAATCAGCATTAGTTTTCCCGCACGGATGTTAGGCATACTGATAAAACAATGGAAAAATCCCTGCGAAAATACATTTCGCAGGGATTGCGTATCATGATAACTCAGATAACAAAATGAACAGGTATGCCGTCCACGTACTCAGGCGTTCTCTCGCCGCGAATAAGCGGAAGCAGATATTCAACACACTCGTCGGTCACGTTATTGCCGCGTTCATTAATAAATTTGTCGTCAACTGCTTTAATTTTGTTGGCGATCGCCGACACATCGGAATGTGATATACGCGTAACATACGGATTGGTTGACACGCGCTCAATAGTCATCATCTGGCGCGTAACGCCCTGTGAAGCAGCTCTCACCGCTTCCCTGCCGACGCATACCGATTCTTCTATATCGGTGGCAGAGGCGAGATGTGCGGCACAACGCTGGGGGATGTTCAGCTCTACAGAGCGGACCTTACATCCCAACTCCTCCTTTACGGCAATCTCAAGCGCCTTACCGGTTCCCGACAGCGCCTTGTGACCGAAAACATCGACCGCTCCGCTACTGGTGCCCTCGCAAACGTATCTGCCGTTATAAAAATGAATCCCCTCCGAGACGGCAACTACCACATTGGGGTGATCCTCCAGTATGGCACGCAGGTCCTCAAAGAACTCCGTCATATTGAAGTTTCGCTCCGGCAGATAAATAAGATCCGGTCCGTAGCCGCTAACTGCACGTCCGACCGCTGCGGCCGCCGTAAGCCATCCGGCGTCACGCCCCATTATCTCAACGATCGTGACTGCTTTGGTAGTATATACCGCGCAGTCGCGTATAATTTCCTGCATTGTCACTGCTATATATTTTGCAGCGGAACCGTAACCGGGAGTATGGTCGGTTACGACAAGATCGTTATCCACTGTCTTCGGTATTCCCATTATACACATTTCGTAATCGTGCCCGCGCGTGTAGGCCGACAGCTTGGCAACGGTATCCATGGAGTCATTGCCGCCTATGTAAAAGAAGTAGCGGATATCGTATTTACGGAAAATATCAAGCAGTTTTTCAAACACATGTGCATCCGCATCTGGATCCGGCAGTTTTTTCCGGCAGGAGCCGAGTGAAGCTGCAGGAGTGTTTTCAAGCGTGATAATTTTGGAGTCATCGTCAAATATAGCAGTCAGATCGACCAGCTTTTCCTCAAGCAGGCCTTCAACACCGTTACGCATACCGTAAAGCGTTTTTATGCACCCGTCATGAACGTTTTCCCTTACTCCTCTGATAACTCCTGCCAAAGTGGCATTTATGGCGGCGGTCGGTCCGCCGGACTGTCCTACGACAGCATTACCTGTCAGGCGCTTCATAGCAATACCTCATTTCATCAAAATTGGTTTTCATTGAACATTATTTTATCACTATCCGCAGTTGTTGTCAAGAGTACAGCCGGCCAGCAGGAATATTTAGTGCGATTTTTCCCATAAGACAGGCCGTCCCCGGCATATATTATCAAAAACGGGACGGAGGTTTTTATGTATACTTATATTTTCTCGTTACTGTCACACATGCTCGGAGCTATACTCGGAGTCGGGACACCGCACTCATTTCCGCCTCCCCTGTCCCCTGACGATGAGGCCGACTGCTTTAAGCGCATGCGTCAAGGTGATAAGGAAGCGCGTCAGCTCCTTATATTACATAATCTACGGCTGGTTGCACACATAGTACGCAAATACTATTCCGGCAGCCGGGCACAGGAAGATCTTATATCGGTTGGTTCGATAGGTCTTGTAAAAGCAGTTGACAGCTTTGATAACACCAAAACAACAAAATTCGCCACCTATGCCGCCAAATGCATACAAAACGAGGTACTGATGTTTTTCCGTTCTCAAAAAAAGCAGGCGGGTGAGGTGTCGATAAATGAAACCATTGACATGGATCGTGACGGGAATCCGCTTACGTACATTGATGTCATCAGCTGTGATGACTCTGTTGTCGAAGAGGTTGATCTCAAAATGCAGACCGACCGAATGCTATGCTATATAAATACGGTTCTCTCCCCACGCGAGCGACAGATTATCATAATGCGGTACGGTCTTTACGGTGGGCAACAATACACTCAGCACGAGACCGCCGAGCGTCTCGGAATTTCACGGTCATATGTCAGCAGAATTGAAAAAGGGGCATTGGATAAGCTGTTTGCGGCATTTACCGGAGAAAACAGGTAATGACCGTGGCGTAGCACCCCACGGGGTTTGCTTTGAATAAAGCAAAATAAATATTATTTATACACGGAACTACAAGAAATATCGTCTTACCGGACGATTAGAAGTTGTACTTTTCTGCTCCGCGGCAGAAAAGTACGAAAAGAACGCGCCCG
>URHI01000074.1 GCA_900547565.1 uncultured Eubacteriales bacterium
TTCCTCATCCGGGCGCGTTCTTTTCGGCCATTTTCTGTCGCGTAACAGAAAATGGCCACTTCTCATCGTCCTGTAAGACGATATTTCTATAGAAAAAACACTCTCCACGTCTTGAAAAACGATATTTCTGTAAATCCTCTCACCGTCCTATAAGACGATATAACATTCTCTCAAAGAAACTTTCTCGCCTGCTCGAAATTATTTTCCTCAAAGGCAATAATCTCACGGCACAGTTTAAGCATATCCTCCGAGCAGTTGGAATTTTCAAAGCTACGCAGTGTGCGTGTGGTCTCGCAGATCCCCATGACACATCCCTCCATTAAAAGCTCGGCGATGTGACTTGCAGTCGAGTCAACCATGGTTTTCATACTCATGCCCATCTTGGCTCCCATTTTGGCCATGGTACCTTCCTCTCGCGCCTGTCCGCCCTGTGATTCAAGCGCACTCTTTGCACGCGCGGCAAACGCCTCATATCCGTCAAGTATCTGCGTCATGTGACTCTTGATAGTGTCATCGTCAGTTTTTGGAAGCAGATTTATAATAGAATCCGCCCCCATCTTCATATTTTTGTATATCAGACCGGCAAGCTCACCGGTTTTTGTAATAGTTTGTTCAGTGGACATCTTGTCGCCTTTCCTAAAATATTAAAAAGTGTACGTCAATAGTATGCCGTACACTTTTTGCAATTATTCCGAAAATCATTTTCTGCCCAGCTTCTGCGCCCGTACATCCTTGCCGACAAACCGCAACGCACGATACTCACCCAAAAGCCGACTTACAATGCGATCGGTATAACGGCTCTTAAGCTCTGCCGGCGTCAGATTGGTGCTGATAACCGTGCTACGTCCCAAATTCAGCCGTGTGTTTATCACGTTGAAAAGGCATGAAACCGTAAACTGATTTGTCACCTCAGTTCCGAGATCGTCGATAATCAACAAATCGCACTCAAAATAGCGCTCCGTATCCTCTCCCGCTCCCGGGACCGAACTGTTGCCGAACCGCTCTCTTTCAAAATCCGACAGCATTCCCTGCGCTCCGGTGTAATAGACATCGTATCCGGCCTCAATGATAGTGCGCGCCATAGCCGACGACAAATGCGTCTTTCCGAGCCCCGTTCCGCCCATCAGCAAAAGGTTTCCCGAGCCGACACCGTGAAACCCTTGGGCAAAACGATATGCAATAGTAAGGTTGCGCTCCATTTCCTCGCGATCTGCGCGGCTGTCGCTGTAATAATCCAAAGAAAAGTTTTCAAAGCTCTGGTCGCGCAGCAGCTGCCCCAGCCCCGATGATTCACAGCCTGCCAGAACCAGCGCCTTTTTCATGCACGAGCACATGCGTCCGTCCACAAATCCGCTGTCCGAGCACTTCTCACACTCGTAATGCACGTCTGAGTAGTCCTCCGGATAGCCATACTGACGCAACAGCTCTGCACGCCGGGCCTGCAATTCGGTGTTTTTGCGACGTATTTCGGCCACCTGCTCCTGCGTTGCCTCTCCGCCTGCCAGTATCGCACCCATTATTTCAAGTCCGGTACGCCCCAGCTTTGCATCAATTTCGCGCACACCCGGGATGTTGCGTGCCAGCTCCTCACGGCGCATGTCGGCATCCGCACGCGCTTTGGTGAATTTATTTTCATATTCGGCGCGTATACGCCGGTAGTTCTCAGCGTTATAGCCCATGTCTGCCTCCTCAGTTATCGGAATAGCTGCGCTTCAGCGCCGCCTCAAAAAACTCATCAGTATCAAAGCTGGCGCCGTCCTGCTTGCCTTTCTTGTGTGCCTCGGCATCGGACTTTACCGCTTCCGGCGTGGTAATTCCCGCGGCATACCAGCGCTCAAGTATGCCGTTCATATATGCGGGATTGTATTCATGGCAACTGTCAACGGTTATGTCGTATGCCAGCTCCACCATGTCAAATCCGTACTTCATCTCAATGCACCAACGGTTGACAAAGCGACTTTCCTTAGCAGTCAGCCGGCGGCCGCGCGCCCCAACCATTGCCTTGAAGCGGCCTTCAAACGTGGCATATTCCTCGCGCTGCGCCAACTGCTCACGAAGTGCGTCAGCCGTGTTTACTCCCTCGTCATACATACCGAAGGCAACCGTTTCAACGTACCGCATACTTGTCTTGCCCACACGGGCGCAGTGTTCCAGCAATATGTAAAGATAATCGTCCGTCAGCTCAAGATAGCTTTTCAGGCCGATTAGCACCGATACCTCACGCGGGTTGAACATGCGCCCGATACGCCGCTGTGCTTCATCCACCAGCGCGACCGCATCCCCGTCGTTCTCAAGCATGCTGTTAAGCGCCTCTGTAGAGTAGTCAGGCAGCTCTGCCGCACGTATCAGCTTGCCGCGACCAGCAGGGCGTGTGGGACGTACGG
The DNA here is from genome assembly GCA_900547565.1 of uncultured Eubacteriales bacterium. GTDB lineage: Bacteria > Bacillota > Clostridia > Oscillospirales > CAG-272 > UMGS1002. The sequence goes on from URHI01000074.1 coordinate 2,385, forward strand.
TAGCAGAAGTGACCGCTCCTTGCTCATCCCCGGTACTGCCCTGCACTGAGTCCGGCGCGGACTTTTGCTTTTCCGGCAGGTCCGGCGCGGCAATCACGGAACTATCTACGACTTCTGCCGTTTTTGTCTGCACAGCTCCCTGCCCATCTGCACTTACATCGACCGCAGAGGATTCCCGACCGGCGGGCTGATCTGAGTTGTTTTCATTTTCAATATCCGCCACTCCGGCACCGCACCAGAATGCCAGTGCAGCGTCAAGCTGCGCACGACTGCATTTGAGCAGTTTGGTCACTCTCTCTGCCTCTGCGTCGTAGTTTTCGCGCACACCCGCATCCGAAGTCAGAATAAACAGCAACCGCAGTGCCGTCTCGGACGCCCGCGTGACACGCTTTACCGCGGATGCGGGTATGCTTACCGATCCGTCCGAAAAATCCAGTTTTATTTTCATGTCTTATATTACCCTTAAATATTGCCGTTATCGCGGCGGCACAGCTCGTAGCACAGCGTCATGAGAGAGTCGCCCAAATGAACATTTTCCACCACTGTATCCGTACCGGCGGTGTCCAGCTCCTTACCGGTAAAATTCCAGATACCGCGAATACCCGCCGCCGTCACCATTTCAGCCGCCGCAACCGCCGCTTCCTTGGGAAGTGTCAGAACGGCGATATCTGCGTGATTGTCCCGGCAGTAGGCAGGAAAATCTTTCATGTCGTATATCTGCGCCTCGCCTACCGTGCGCCCGATAAGCGCAGGATTGACGTCGAACAACGCAATTACATCAACTCCGCGTTTTTCAAACATGGGGTTACGCACAAGAGCCGAACCGAGGTTCCCGGCTCCGATAATCACGGCACGGTAACCACAGCCGACGCCGAGAATATCACAGATTTTGGTATACAGATAATTGACGTTATATCCGTATCCCTGCTGGCCGAATCCACCGAAGCAGTTCAGATCCTGCCGTATCTGCGATGCCGTGACGTGCATTATATCCGACAACTCGCCTGAGCTGATGCGGCTTTTGCCCTGTCGGATCAACTCACGAAGATATCTGAAATAGCGGGGCAGCCGCTTTACGACTGCCGGAGAAACATTGCCGCGAACACCGGCTTTATCACCCAGCTCACCGAATTCCGACATGTTTTCCCGCTCATAATTTATATCATTGTTTTCCATAGGTATCCCCCTAATAAATGCACACAAAACCGAACACATGGCTTATAATCTGCACGATATTTATTGATAAGTGAGGTTTTCCACGGGTTTTTCCATATACCTGTGGAAAACTCAGCATGGAAAACCGGCGAGTTTTCCACATCGGTGTGGAAAAGTATTGTGGAAAACTCGGCTGATTTTTTTGAAATGTGATATAGTTTTTTCAGACCGCAGAGGCGTTAAGCCCGGTGCCGGCCAAATGTCCTGCCAGAAATTCAAAATATCCGGCAGTCGCCACCATAGCTGCATTGTCCCCGCACAGCGACACCGGTGGCACTGACATGATCACACCGCGGCGCTGGCACATACGGTCAAGCGCGGCCCGAAGGTGTGAGTTGGCCGCAACTCCGCCCGCCAGCACAAGCCTATGCTCCCCTGTCCGCTCAAGCGCAGCCTCGGCTTTTTTTGTGATAGCCGACACAATTGCACGTGTATATGATGCCGCAAGATCGGCTCGCGGGACGTCAAGTCCCTGCTGCCCGAGCATATTGATATAGTTGAGCGCTGCCGTTTTTATTCCGCTGAATGAAAAGTCCAGCGTTTCCCCACTCAGCGCGGGCGACGGAAGCGCGACAGCCTTTGGATCACCCTCATAAGCCAAACGGTCGATAGCCGCGCCGCCGGGATACGGCAATCCGATCACCCGTCCGATTTTGTCGAACGCCTCGCCTGCAGCGTCGTCGCGCGTTGTACCGATTTCGCAGAAATCGGTATAGCTTGTCACGCGGTAGAACGACGTATGTCCGCCGGAAACCACCAGCGCCAAAAAAGGAGGTTCAAGTCCTCGGTCGGCAAGATATGCAGCCGCTGTGTGCGCCTTTATATGGTCAACCGCCACCAGCGGTATATTGTTGGCATATGCCAAAGACTTAGCAAAATTGACCCCCACCAGCAGTGCCCCAATAAGTCCGGGGTGCGACGTGACCGCCACAGCGCCTATCTGCTCGAGCGTTATGTCTGCCTTCTGCAGCGCCTCGTACGTAATACCGCTTACCGCCTCAATGTGAGCACGGCTTGCGATCTCAGGTACAACACCGCCGTAAAGCCGGTGAGTTTCTATCTGCGACGCGACTATGTTGGAAGCGATACGCCGGACGCCGTCGCCCATCTGAACTACCGCAGCCGATGTTTCATCACATGAGCTTTCAATTCCAAGAATGTACATATGTCAGTCAACCTCTGTTTTTTTCTGCATAACCACCGCGTCCTCGCGCGGATGGGCATAAAATCCCGGACGCAGTCCCGCCACGCAAAAGCCCTCGGCTTCATAAAGTGATCTGGCCGCAGTATTGGACGCCCGCACCTCAAGCGTCAGTGTAACTATGCCACATTCGGACGCAGCCTTGCAAAGCTGCCTCAACGCGCCGCGTGCACGGCCCTGCCGCCTGAAATCCGGGTGTGTGGCGACCGTGACGATTTCGCCCTCATCCAGCACATACACCATGCAGGCGTAAGCGGCAAGGCGTCCGTCTTCGGTAACGCAGGCGACACCCATGCCACCTTCGCGCGTGAAAAGGCTCAGTCCGCTCTCCGTCCACGGTTCTGAAAAGCAAAGCGCCTCAATTGCTGCCGCCTCGGGAATGTGACAGGCGGAAAAGTCAGTAAGTATCATAAGTAAGCGGCTCCGCATCATTCCAGCGAGCCGTCAAGGTAGCCGCTGATTACCTCGCCTGCCGGAACACACCGCCCGGTGTCGCGGCAATAAAGATAAGCACCGTCGGAATATTCTACGTATACAAGGCTGTAATACATAAATGGATATTTGTCCGACGCAAACTTGACGCTGTAGTGGCACGTCGGCGTTATAGCGGGATATTCTATACTCTCGCCCGACTCCCATTCGGCGATGACCGCGCTTATGTGGTCGCTCTTGACTATGTCGACAACGGCATAAAGCGTATCCCCTTCGACGCACAGCATTATTTCATTGATCTCCATGTCAACGAGATCGGGCAATGTGACCTTGTCACGATTATAGAAGATTGTCTTACCTTCCTCGGTGATCCAAAGCAAGGGATCTGCACCTTCCATGGTGAAAAAATCAATGGTTGTATAATCGTTGCGGAGCTTGGCATATTTGTCACCAATTTCGCGCGCCTCGTAGCACAGCGGCGCGTCAACGTAGCCTTCCCCGGTCTTCCGGTCGATATAGAGATGTTGGGTCTGGTCGTATTTCAGGTTGTTTGTGCAAGAGCAGAGCAGCAAAATGCACATCAGTGCGGCGGTTGCGGTTTTTACGAATTTCATTTTTGCCTCCGGCAGTAATTTAATATCCGAAGTTGCCTGAAAGTGAGTCATCGTCGGTTATCCATTCTTCAACGTCAATAACTCGGTAGTCATCGGGCGTATCGCGTATTACAACGCGGCTTATTCCGGCATTGATTATCTGGCGCTTGCACATCATGCAGGACGACGTGCCAGGCACCAGTGAACCGTCCTCGGGCGAAACGCAGGCCATATACAGCGTGGAACCCAACATTTGTTCGCGCGGCGCGGCAATTATTGCATTGGCCTCGGAATGAACAGAACGACACATTTCATAGCGTTCGCCGCGCGGAATATTGAGCTTGTCCCGCATACAGAATTGCAGATCGTTGCAGTTTTTACGTCCGCGCGGGGCACCGTTATATCCTGTCGACACAATCACATCGTTTTTTACTATTATGGCACCGTATTTTTTTCTCAGGCAGGTACTACGTTCGGCCACTGTTTGAGCAATATCAAGATAATAGTTTTCCTTGCTGACTCTTTGCATATCTATCCTCCGTATCGGAACATTTCTCTATTTTATTATTATAATATATCCTGCCGCATAAATCAAGGCATTTTATCAAATTTTGCGATATGCGGAGCAACTCCGACACCTATTGGACAGCTTATCATAACTAAATCCGGCTCTGATATACGGTTATGGAAAGAATGTTTGCAACAATTATATTATGCAAGCAGCTTTATTGCAAAAACGGCAATATATACCCTTATTATTTTTGAAAAATGTCTTATTATCTATTGACAAATACTTGTCAATGATATATAATGACAATACTGATAATTATTATTAGTTTTAAAAAATCAGAAAAGAGGTATTGTACATTGTCATTGTCCAAAAACATTGTATACGTAGGTGTAAACGACCATAACATCGATCTGTTCGAAGGACAGTATAAGGTTCCCGGCGGCATGTCATATAACTCATATGTCATTCTTGACGATAAAATCGCCGTTATGGACACAGTCGATGCCCGCTTTACGCACGAATGGCTGGATAATATACAACGTGCTCTTGATGGCCGTCAGCCTGATTACCTTGTGGTTCAGCATATGGAGCCGGATCACTCGGCAAATATTGAAAATTTCAAAAAGATTTACCCCGGAGCAACCGTTGTGGCAACCGATAAAGCGTTCCGGATCATGTCTCAGTTTTTCGGCAGTGATTTTGCCGATAACCGTATCATTGCCAAGGAAGGTACCACACTGCCTCTCGGTGAACACACGCTCACCTTTGTCACAGCTCCGATGGTTCACTGGCCGGAGGTAATGGTCAGCTATGAATCAAGCGAGAAAATTCTGTTCTCGGCTGATGCCTTCGGCAAATTCGGTGCACTCGACGTTCAGCAGGACTGGACAGATGAAGCGCGACGCTATTATATCGGCATAGTCGGGAAATACGGACGTCAGGTTCAGGCTCTGCTAAGTAAGGCAGCCACGCTTGATATACAGAGCATTTGCCCGCTTCACGGCCCCGTGCTCAGCCAAAACCTCAGCTATTACGTTGGCCTGTACGATAAATGGTCATCATATGAGCCGGAGTCGGACGGTGTCGTAATTGCATATACATCGGTGTACGGACACACTGCAAAAGCTGTTGCACGTCTGGCAGACAAGCTGCGTTCCATGGGTTGTCCTAACGTAACGGTATACGACCTCGCACGCTGTGATATGTCGGCCGCCGTTGCCGACGCATTCCGCTATGATAAGCTGGTGCTCGCCACTACTACTTACAACGCCGATATTTTCCCCTTCATGCGTGAATTCATAGCGCATCTGACAGAGCGCGATTTCAAAAAGCGTACCGTTGCCCTCATTGAAAACGGCTCGTGGGCGCCACGCGCCGCCAAAGTCATGCAGGATATGCTCGCCGCATCACCCGAACTCAGCTTTACCAAAAATACGGTTCGCCTCATGTCGGCGCTCAACCCCGAAAGCGAGGCACAGCTTGACGCGCTTGCCGCCGAGTTATGCTCAGGTTACGTTATTGACACAGCCGATGCAGCTGTTAAAAACGATATGACATCGCTGTTCAACATAGGTTACGGTCTGTACGTTGTAACATCCAACGACGGACGTAAGGACAACGGCCTTATCGTCAACACCGTGACACAGGTGACGAACACCCCCAACAGAGTAGCCGTAGTTATCAACAAGCAGAATTACTCACACCACGTGATAAAGCAGACCGGCATCATGAACGTCAACTGTCTGAGCGTCGATGCGCCCTTCCGCGTGTTTGAGACCTTCGGCTTCAAGAGCGGACGCAACGTCGATAAATTTGAGTCCTGCCGGCCAATCCGCAGCGAAAACGGGCTTGTCGTGCTGCCGCACTATATTAACTCATACATTTCGCTCAAGGTAGCTCAATATGTTGATCTGGACACACACGGCATGTTTATATGCGATATCACCGAGGCCCGTGTTATATCCGACCGTGAAACAATGACGTATACCTACTATCAGAAAAATGTTAAGCCCAAGCCTGCGACCGAGGGCAAACGTGGATTTGTCTGCAAGGTGTGCGGATATATTTACGAAGGCGATGAACTGCCCGATGACTTCATTTGCCCGCTGTGCAAGCACGGCGCGGCTGATTTTGAACCTATAAAATAATCGGAGGAACAAGAATTATGAAAGAAATTTTGGAAAACAAAGTAATCTGTAAGTGCAGAAATGTCACGCTTGCCGACATCGAGCGTGCGCTTGACGAGAAAAAGCAGCTGACCGACGTAGAGCAAGAATTCCGTCACGTTCAGGAGGTCACTCACTGCTCAACCGGCTGCGGCGGCTGTCACAACGCAATACTCGATATTATTTCCGAGCATATAAGCGGCTGGTTTCAATATTTTAATATCAAGGGAGGATTTTATATGAATACTGAGGTTTCCAAGCTCCTCAACGAGCAGATCAATCATGAATTTTACTCGGCATATCTCTATCTGGATTTTGCAAATTATTATGCCTCGGTCGGTCTGGACGGCTTTGAGAACTGGTACCGCGTCCAGGCTCAGGAGGAGCGCGACCACGCCATGCTGTTCTATCAGTATCTTCAGAACAACAGCGAGAAGGTCAGCTTTGAAGCTATTGCCAAGCCCGAGTGGACGGTTGGCGACAACATGACACCGCTCAAAAAGGCACTTGAACACGAAAAGTATGTCACAGCGCTTATCAACAAAATATATTCGGCTGCATATGAAGTCAAGGACTTCCGCACAATGCAGCTGCTGGACTGGTTTGTCAAGGAGCAGGGCGAAGAAGAAAAGAATGCCACGGATATGATCACTAAAATGGAATTGTTCGGCGGCGACTCAAAAGGGCTTTATATGCTCAACAATGAGCTTAAGGCACGTGTCTACACCGCTCCGTCGCTTGTTCTGTAACCTGTAGCAGGCTGAATTTTCAATATAATCCCTAAAAAACTATTGACAAATACAATTTTTCATGCTACAATAATAACGATAATAATTCTTATTATCGATAGGAGCTGACAATGAATCAAACACTCAAACATTCCAAGCAAAGAGATGCATTGCTGACGCTGTTGCGCAGCGTTACATGTCACCCCAGCGCCGAATGGCTGTACAACGAGCTTAAGGCAGACTTTCCGAAAATGAGCCTTGCTACGGTATACCGTAATCTCGGAGTACTTTGCGAGTGCGGTGAAGCTATACGTATTGATGTCGGTGACAGAACAGTTCATTACGATGCTCAAACCTCCGACCATAGTCATCTGTTCTGCACTGTATGCCGCAGGGTGAGTGATCTCGGCGAGCACGAGCTTGACAATATTGACAGTACACTTGAGCAGAACTACGGTGTCAGCATACAGTCACACTCGTTTATATTCTACGGCGTATGCTGTGAATGTAATCAAAACAATAATAATGAATAACATAAAGGAGAAAAATTATGAAAAAGTTTGTTTGCCCCGTTTGCGGTTATGTTCACATAGGTGACAGTGCCCCTGAAAAGTGCCCTCAGTGCGGCGTTCCCGGTTCCAAATTCAAGCAAGTCATTGAAGACGAGCGCAACTATGTTTGCGAGCACGTTATCGGTGTCGGCGCAAAGGATAAGATCGACGAGGAAGTATATCACGGCCTTAAGGCCAACTTTGAAGGTGAGTGCACCGAGGTTGGCATGTACATTGCCATGAGCCGTCAGGCTATACGCGAAGGCTATCCCGAAATCGGAGCATTTTATCTGCAGGCAGCTTATGAGGAGGCTGAGCATGCAGCCAAGTTTGCAGAACTGCTCGGCGAGGTCGTGACCACCTCCACCCAAAAGAACCTTGAGCTGAGAAGCGAAGCCGAATGCGGCGCTACCGCCGGCAAGTTTGAGCTTGCAAAGCGCGCCAAGGAGCTTGGCTACGATGCCATTCACGATACTGTTCATGAAATGGCCAAGGACGAAGCTCGCCACGGCCGCGGCTTTGATGGTCTGCTTAAGAGATATTTCGGCTAAACAAACCTTATCAGCAGATGCGATTGCTTCTGCTGTGATAAAACTGCCCATCAGGAATGTTACATTCCCAGTGGGCAGTTTTTTAATCTTCTTTCTCTTTTCTTTCATCTGATAATTTAACTTTTTTGCCGGCAATGAGTTTCTGTTTCTCTTTTCTCCCTAACTGCTTAATTGCATATTCCCGTTTCATTGC
>URHI01000075.1 GCA_900547565.1 uncultured Eubacteriales bacterium
GGGGCGCTTGGGCTCCGGCTCGGCAGCGCGGTCGATCGCGCGGTCGGAGTGCGCCGCGATAAAGTAGCCGCGCTGGCGGCTTCGCGCATACTCAGTGATCCGTCACGCCTGACGGACGACCGCCGTATGACATTGGCAGCACTGACCGAACGTCTTGACGCGGGTATCGACCGTGCGCTCGACGGAGCGCGCAACAAGCTGGTCGCTACGGCGCGACACCTGGGCGCGCTTGACCCGTTCAGCATTCTCAGCCGCGGATATTCGGCAGTGTTTGCCGGGGATGAGGCGGTGAAGTCGGTAAGCCAGCTTCACACAGGGGACAGCGTTGTACTGCGCCTTAGTGACGGAGAAGCTACGGCTAATATCACAAATACAAAAATTACGGTGAAAAAGCATGAATAAAATGAATTTTGAGCAGTCACTCGAACGACTTGAGGAAATAGTTAAGCTGCTGGAAACAGGCAGCGCACCGCTTGAGGAGTCCACCAAGCTGTACGAAGAAGGGATCGAGTTGATACGTAGCTGTAACGGCCTGCTGGAGCAGACCGAGGCGCGTATCCGTCTGCTTCGCAGCGACGGCGAGGGCGGAGCGGTGGCCGAGCCTCTTCCGGAAAAAACGGCAGAGTGACATAAAACGTTCAAGTCGTAATTTGCCGGACAACACAATTCTTTTTTGGCGGAGTAGTGCCTGAAAATGACGGCTGTCCGTGCTGAAAACCAAAGACGCCTGTGATAAAGGCGTAAATAACGAGGTATTGTCATGACAACAGAACTAAAATATTCAAAAAATGACGTTGTGTCCATGCTGAACGAGGACGCAAGGCTGACAGAGCAGGCGCTTCACGGCTATCTGGCGGCCAACGATGTGTATTTGCAGGTGCTGTTTGACGCTGAACGCTACAGTGTGTTTGCCGGAGGCAAGCGTATACGTCCTGCGCTGGTGCTTGAGTTCTGCCGGCTTTTCGGCGGGGACGAACGTGCCGCACTGCCGTTTGCGGCGGCGGTGGAAATGATACACACCTATTCTCTCATTCACGATGACCTGCCCTGCATGGATGACGACGATTTGCGTCGCGGACGCCCGACCTGCCATAAGCAGTTCGGCCAGGCCAATGCACTGCTGGCCGGCGACGGTCTGCTGACCTACGCCTTTGAAATAACCGCGCAAAACAAGTACGTAACCGACCTGTGTGCTTCGTCAGCCGTTGTGGCGCTTGCAAAAGCGGCCGGCAGTCTGGGTATGGTCGGCGGACAGGTGCTCGATCTTATCGGGGAGACGCGTGAGCTCGATTTTGAAACACTTCTCAGGTTGCACCGCCTCAAGACAGGGTGCCTGATAAAGGTGTCGGCACTGCTCGGGTGCATGGCTGCGGGACTCACCAAGGGCGACATGAAGTCACTGGCTGCAACCGATTACGCCGAAAAAATAGGACTTGTATTCCAGATAATTGACGATATACTTGATGTTACAAGCGATGCCTCGGTGCTCGGCAAGGATTGCGGCAACGATGCGGCGCATAACAAAACCACATTTATGACTTACTTCACTCCCGACTCGGCCCGGCACTATGCAGAGGAGTTGACCGATCGTGCAGTGGCATCCATACACAAATATCACGGCAGCGAGCGCCTGTGCGGACTGGCGTACTATCTGCTTGACAGAAGCTTTTAACGTGCGGGCCGATGTTTATCTTGCCACAACAGGTCACGCGCGCAGTCGTGAGGCGGCTCGAGTACTGATCTGTGCCGGTCTTGTGACACTCGACGGGCGCAGGATCACCAAGCCGTCCCAGCCTGTCGATGATAGTGCGGAGCACAGCGTGACGGTTGAGCAAAGCAGAGAAAACCGCTATGTCAGCCGCGGGGGACTAAAGCTGGAGGCCGCACTCGAGGCGGCACAGCTTGATGTCACGGGACTGCGGTGTGCCGATATAGGAGCGTCAACAGGCGGCTTTACCGACTGCTTGCTTAAGCACGGTGCCTCACAGGTGTTTGCGCTGGACTCGGGGCACGGTCAGCTTGACCGTAAACTGGCCTCTGACGCACGTGTCGTCAATATTGAGGGCTTCAATGCACGGCGGCTGTGTGATGATGACCGTGGCGGCCTTCCTGACGATCTTGATATGGCGGTCATGGATGTGTCTTTTATTTCGCAGACATATATTTTGCCCGGAGTGCCGTCTATATTGCGGCCGGGCGGCCTGTCGGTGAGTCTTATAAAACCGCAGTTTGAAGTGGGGCGCGCCGGTCTTGGAAAGGGAGGGATAGTCCGCGATTTTGGACGGCGCCTTGAAGCCGTAATGAGAGTTATGAGCTGTGCCGACAGTGCCGGACTTGGATTTGTCCGGCTGCTCCGCTCCCCCATTGAGGGCGGCGACGGAAATCGCGAATACCTGCTGGTGTCACGCAAGGGCGCAGCTGCGCCGTACCCCGGCGCGGGCGGTATTGCGGAAATTATTTGATAAATGTAAAAGTAACATAAGGAGGCTACATGGAACAGATAAAGCGGGTAGCCATTATCACCAATTACAATATTACCAAAAAAGCGCTGGCGGCGCTGACTGTTGCCGAACGTTTCATGCGGTTCGGCTGCGAAATACTCATGTTTACCACAGCCCGTGACCGACTGAGCCGTATGCGCCGTATACACAGAGATTTTCAGTTCCTGCCCGCCTCGGAGGTATATGAAAAGGCCGACATTTTGGTCGTGCTGGGTGGCGACGGCAGTATACTTGAGGCGGCAAGGAGTGCGGCGCTTAACCGTACACCGATACTCGGCATCAATCTCGGACGGCTGGGATTTATGGCCGAGCTCGAAATGGATGAGCTCAAGCTGTTGCCGAGGCTGTTTGAGGGAAATTATCATATTGACGAGCGCTCAATGCTGTGTGTGAATATGAATGATGCAAAGGGGGCGCGCAAGCTGTCGTCCTTCGCACTCAACGACGCTGTCATATCCAACGGATCTGTTGCACGGATAGTAGACCTTGAACTTCTGTGCGGCGGTGAGCAGGTGACGACCTACCGTGCAGACGGACTTATTATAGCGACGCCGACCGGCTCTACCGCTTATTCGATGTCAGCGGGCGGACCGATAACACATCCGCATCTTGAGTGCTTCTGTGTAACGCCGATATGCCCGCACTCGCTGGCGGCACGTCCGATGGTGTTTCCGGATTCGCTCGAGCTTACTGTGCGCAATATATGCGAACGCGAAAAAAGCCTGTTTCTGACTATCGACGGACGGACAAATTATGAGCTGTTCCGCGGTGAGACCGTCAGCATTACCAAGTCGGATAAAACAACGCGGCTGATAACGCTGAAGGAACGGGGATTTTATAATACACTGCGTCAGAAAATGACAAACGGCCACTGATGTGCCGATGTACAAGTAAAGAAAGGGTTGGTCAAAGCAAATGAAGGCAACAAGACAAGAGGAAATTCTCAAATTGGTGTCTGAGGAGCCGATACAGACTCAGGATGAGCTGATAGGCCGCCTGAGAGAGTTGGGCTACTGTGTCACACAGGCTACGGTGTCCCGGGACATACGTCAGCTTAAGTTGACAAAGGTCATGACCGCGGATGGCACCTACCGCTATGTCATACCTCACAGTAGCGGAGATGACACAGAGGTTACAAAAATTAATGCAACGCTGATCAATGCGATCACGCGCATTGATTATGTCAATAATATTATAGTTATCAACACATACCCCGGTATGGCCCAGGCGGTTGCCTCAGGCATAGACTCGACGCAGAAGCAGGACATCCTCGGGTGTGTGGGCGGTGATGACACAATTATTGTGGTTGCCCGCAGTGAGGAGCTTGCGCGGGCGTTCTGCGACGGCTTCCGCAAGCAAAAGCTGATCGTCTGAGGACGGAGCCATGCTGAGATCACTGCAGATATCGAATGTTGCGGTCATAAAGCAGGCGGATATCGAGCTTGACGACGGTTTTTGTGTGCTGACCGGAGAAACCGGCGCGGGCAAGTCTATCATCATAGACAGCATAGGACTTCTGCTCGGCAGCCGCGCTCCGCGTGAGCTGATACGTGCCGGAGAAGAGAGAGCAACCGTCACTGCGCTTTTTGACCGTCCGGGGGCGGCAACACTGGCATTGCTGGACGAGTACGGAATTACTTCCGAGGACGGTGTACTGCTTTGCCGGAGTGTGTCGACGGACGGGCGCTCGTCAGCCCGCATCAACGGGCAGACGGTTACGGCGGTCGGACGGTCGCTGATTACAATTCACGGACAGCATGACAATCAGCGCCTGCTTCAACGCTCGTATCACATACGTCTGCTTGACGCATATGCCGGCTGTGAAAGCCAGCTTGGAGAATACAGAGCCGCATACGAGGAATTGAAGGGACTGCGCAGCGAGCTTGATAAATTACGCCGTGACGAAGCCGAAAAGATACGTCTGCGCGACATACTTGAGTATCAGATAAAAGAAATAGATGCCGCCCGCCTCAAGCAGGGGGAGCAGGAGCAGCTTACGGCTGCCCGTCTGCGGCTTCAGAGCGCCGAGAAAATCAAAAAGCAGGCCGATTTTGTCTATCGGGCGCTGTATGCCAGCGAAAAGGGAGCGGTAACGGTACTGCTTGACCGCGCAGGCAGCGCACTTTCCCAGCTGGCGGCAATCATTCCCGAGGCGGCCGAGCTTGAGACACGGCTGGAGAACTGTCGCTACGAGGTTGAGGATATCGCTTCCACGGTACATTCATACACCGACGATTTTGACGGTGATCCGACTGTTATGCTTGACAAGATCGAGGGACGGCTTGATACAATTTGCCGCCTTGAACGCAAATACGGCGCAACAGAGAGTGCAGTGAAGGCTTTCCGGGACGATGCGGCGGCACGACTCGAGCGCCTTGACAACGCCGAGGCGCGCGCGGACGAGCTTGAAACGCTCATAAAAGAGGCAGACAGCCGTGTACGAGAGTTGGGGGCAAAGCTGACAGGTATGCGCAGCCGTGCGGCATCGGAAGCCGCTGTGCGCGTGTGTGAAATACTTGCCTATCTTGATATGCCGGGCGTGCAGTTCTGCATTTCTCAGACGCCGTGCGAACCGGGGCCTGACGGCTGTGACGAGGTAGAGTTTTTGATAGCGGCAAATCCGGGCGAGCAACCGGTGCCGCTGGCCAAAACGGCATCGGGCGGAGAATTATCGCGCGTGATGCTGGCTCTTAAATGCGTGCTGTCCGAAAATGACGGGATCGATACTATGATATTCGACGAGGTGGATGCCGGAATTTCGGGCAAGACATCCCGTAAGGTGGGCGTGAAGCTGCATCAGCTGGCCAAAACGGCACAGGTGCTGTGCGTTACCCACTCGGCCCAGATAGCATCGCTTGCCGACCGGCATCTTCTGATCTCCAAGGGAGAGTCGGACGGACGTGCTGAAACGTCGGTGCGTGTCATTACAGGCGATGAGCGCGTGTGCGAGATAGCGCGTATACTCGGCGGAATTAACATTACCGAAAAACAGCGTGAGGCTGCAAGGGAGTTGTTGGAACATGAATAAGACAAATGCCATGCGCCGCCTTGACACGGCAAAAATTGCATACAGAGTATGCGAGTATGAGCCGGATGAAAACGATCTTTCCGGTGTTCATGTGGCGGCACAGATAGGCCTGCCGCAACAGATAGTTTTCAAGACGCTTGCGGCGCGGGGGGATAGAAACGGAGTTGCCGTGTTTTGTATACCGTGTGCAGCAGAGCTTGACCTCAAGGCGGCTGCGGCGGTCAGCGGCAACAAATCGCTGGAGCTGCTACATGTCAAGGAACTGCCGGGAATCACCGGATATGTCCGCGGCGGAGTGTCGCCTATCGGTATGAAAAAGGCATTTCCGACATACATCGATGCGTCGGCACAGGAACACGAGCAGATAACGCTGAGCGCCGGAATGAAGGGTGCGCAACTGTTGGTGGATCGCTCCGAAATAATCAGATATCTAGGAGCCACGGTGTGCCGACTTACAAGATGACATCACACAAAAGACAATTTTTTAACGAATTCAAATGATCTTATGCGCAGGTGATACACCTGCGTGACAAAGGAACGGAACGACATATGCAAAAGATTAAACAACTGATTTCCGAGAAGCTTTCGCGGTACGCCGCAGAAGCCTTCCCAGGAAGCACACTGACACCCGCTGACATAGTGTCAATGCTGGAATATCCTCCAGACTCAGGTATGGGAGATCTGGCATTGCCATGCTTCAAGCTCAGCCGGTTACTGCGCCGCTCTCCGGTGCAGATAGCCGAAACGCTGGCCGCAGGACTATGTACCGCCGCGCAGGAACGCCCCTGCCCGGTCGGCTCGGCAAACGCGGTCAACGGTTATCTTAACATTCGTATTTCTGACGCTTATCTTGTCGGCAGTGTCTTGCCTGAGATATTGCAAAAGGGCGACAAATACGGTGCGCCGGTAGGCTGGGAAGGTAAAAAGATCGTGCTTGATTATTCGTCTCCCAATGTTGCAAAGCCTTTTCATATCGGGCATCTCGGGACAACAGTCATAGGACATTCGCTTAAAATGCTGTTCGAATTTGCAGGGTGCGAATGTGTGGGTATAAACCATCTCGGTGACTGGGGAACGCAGTTCGGCAAGCTGATTACCGCTTTCCGTCTGTGGGGCAACCGCGAGGAGGTCGAAGAGAAGGGTATTGACGAGTTGGTCGCGCTGTATGTTCGCTTTCATGCCGAGGCAGAGAAGGATGCTTCGCTTGAGGATCGTGCGAGAGCCGAATTCACAAAGCTGGAACACGGCGACAAGGAAAATCTTGAGCTGTGGCGTTGGTTTGTCGACATCAGCATAAAGGAATATAACAAGACTTATAAACAGCTGGGCATTGAGTTTGATTCATACAACGGCGAAAGCTTTTATACCGACAAAATGCCGGAGCAGGTAGAGATACTGCGTCAGAAAAATCTGATGAAGCTGGATGACGGTGCGTCTATAGTCGATCTGTCAGCATATGACATGCCGCCCTGCCTGATTCTCAAGCGCGACGGCTCAACGCTGTACCCTACGCGTGATATCGCTGCGGCGGTGTACCGTAAGAGAACGTATAACTTCGACAAGTGTATTTACGTAACGTCGGCCGGGCAGTGCCTGCATTTCCAGCAGTGGTTCAAGGTCATGGAGCTTATGGGCTACGACTGGGCAGACGAGCTGGTACATGTACCGTACGGAACCGTCAGCATCAACGGCTCCAAGCTGGCAACAAGGACCGGAAATGTTATACTGCTCAAGGATCTTTTTGCACAGGCGATAGAAAAGGTCAAGGCCATTATGGCGGAAAAAAGCCCCGATCTTGCCAACCGTGATGAGGCCGCGGAAGCTGTCGGAGTCGGCGCGGTGGTGTTCTATTATCTGTCGGGCAGCCGCATGAGAGATATTAATTTCATAATGGAGGACGCGCTGAGCTTCGACGGCAACACCGGCCCGTATGTTCAGTACACCTATGCGCGGACATGCTCGGTGCTTGAGAAGGCTGGCGAGGTCGGAGATGTCGATATGAACATCACCGCCCCGGAGGAAGCCGAACTGCTTAAGATCATGTGCCGCTTCCGCGAGCGAGCCGAGGCCGCAATCAACGACTATGAGCCGTTCTACATTACGCGCTTTATACTGGATGTTGCGTCAGCCTTCAACCGCTTCTACCACAACTGCCGCATAATTGACGAGGCGGACGAGGTCGTCCGCACAACCAGAATAAAGCTGACCCAGGCGGTGAACATCGTTCTGGGACGCGCTTTCGGGCTTATCTGCCTGAAGAAAATGTCAAAAATTTAATTATTTATACATGAGGTAATAACTATGTCCGGACACAGCAAATGGGCTAACATCAAGCACAAAAAAGAAAAGACCGACGCACAGCGCGCCAGTGTCTTTACCAAAATAGGAAAGGAAATTGCGCTTGCCGTCAAGGCCGGCGGCGGAGATCCCAACTCCAACTCCAAGCTGCGCGATCTTATATCCAAGGCCAAGGCGAATAATGTCCCGAATGACAATATTGATCGCATAATCAAAAAAGCTATGGGCTCTGACAGCGTAAATTACGAAAAAGTGACATATGAGGGCTACGGCCCCTGCGGTATCGCTGTTATAGTCGAGGCTACCACAGACAATCGCAACCGCACTGCGGGCGAGGTCAGACACTTTTTTGACAAGTTCGGCGGCAACATGGGGCAGGTAGGCTGCGTAGGCTTCCTGTTTTCCGACAAGGGTGTTATAATTGTGCTTCGTGAGGACGTCAAGAGCGAAGATGCGCTTATGGAAACCGCACTGGAGGCGGGCGCTTCCGATTTTGTTGCCGACGAAGATACATTTGAGATTTACACCGAGCCGGACGATCTGTATTCTGTGCGTGATGCGATTGAAGCGGCCGGATACAAGATCGAATCGGCGGAAATGGATAAAATTCCGTCCACATACGTCACGCTGGAAAACGAGGATGACATCAAGCACATGAGTCTGTTGCTTGACAACCTCGAGGACAATGATGACGTAATAAATGTTTTCCACAACTGGGAAAACTGTGACTGAACGTTCTGCATGGGTGGTGCAAAGGTTGGCCTGCTCCAGTCTTCCGGCGCTTTTTTGAAAAAAGTGCTGCCGGAAAACTTTCCCGAAAATGGCGGGGGGTTCAGCAACAAGGGCATGAAGGCAGACTGAAGCATTTACGCAAATGCGATTTTCAAACATTAAAAAGCGCAGCACCGGATCGAGATATCCTGTCCGTGCTGCGCTTTTTGCGATATCCGAGCAAAATGCCTGTGCTTGTCTTGCGGTATCGTGCGGCGCGATCGGCATGTTAAAAACGGGGGTCAAGACCCCCGTTTTGCATATTCAAGTATATATTCGGACTTTTAACGGAAAATACTGAAGTCCGGTATGATAGTATTTTCCACTTTGAATTTGATTATTGTTATTCAAGCGGAATTACAACACTCGTCCACTCGCTTTCGTTATTACCGTTTGCGATCTTGAAGCTTGTGTAGCAAGCAAGTCTGCCGTCGCCTAAGATGACCAATGTTTTTGTATTGCTAAGTTCTTTCTGAGTGTTCTTGTTGATCAACGAGTCCAATATGATCTGCTCAATGCGGTCATTTGTTAAATCGTTGGGAATGGATTTGTTTTTGAAGTCATTTACGCCGTAGTCATAGTAGGCGAGGAATTCCCCTTCTGCAGAAATATTGATGGTGAAGTTGTCTGTTATTCTAAACTCACTTTCTTTATTTGTTGTTGCAAAAAAGCTTACCTGTATACTTGTGGTTATTATTTGAGGGACTTTGCCATTGTAAGTAGACGTGATATTTTCGCCGTAAATGCCCTGCGCAAATTTAGTTGCAATTTCCAAATATTCTTCGGGGCTCTTGATTTTTGATTTAACGTTTTCGACATAAGCGTTCTCAATATAATAACTAAATGAATTGGAGGTTTCGAATGACAATATTTTTCCAGAACCGTCAACCGTTATTTTGTCTCCTGTATTGGTTTTGTAGATATATTCAGAACGTCCGAAGGTTTGAGCTTTTTTTCCGAAATAATCTGCATTATATGTAGTTCCGAGTACTGTCACTGAGATGGTGTTGTCCTTGGAGGCGGGGATATCTTCATCTGTAGGCCACGTATACCGACGCGCGGCATCGACAACTGAGCCTACCCCCTCCGTGCCGTTGGCAGAAATATATGCAGTGTACGGAAGATAACCGGATTGATCTTTCTCTGAGGCGGAGCAGGCGGAAAAAATGAGTATTGTAGCGGCAAAAAATAGTATGATCGATAACAATTTTTTCATTTTATTATGTTCTCCTTTCAAGCGTGCACATATTAACTAATTGGAAACTTTTGTTCGGTGTAACCGTTGTAGAAATACGGCTTGTAATCATCGGAGTATGATGTTTCGGATTGATATAGTGCATAATAAAATGCAGCCGCGGAGTGTATAGACCTATCAAAGTTGCAATAATAGTGAGATTGTATTACACGTCCCTTCCCATATTATCTTTTCATTTGATTTCCTCCTCGTTCATTATTTTTGGAAATTGGTACCGTTTCCATGTACATTATAACATACCTGTATATAGATGTCAACATCTGCCGGCAAGATCCCGGATAGAAGATATTTTGGCGTGAGCAACATCATTTGTTTAGTGAAGCTCGACGATTTCATATATCTTTCCGAACTATGCCTCTTCTATTAAATGACTATATGAACGATTAGCTTTTTTCGCAAAATATTCTGCGGCCATTGACAAGCGAGGCATGAAATGCTATAATATCATCCGATATATATCATACGTTATGATTTTATAGGGAGTCAGCGTGAAAGTTACTTCCATCTAAAAGTGAAATATACTTTTTCACGCACGAATTTTGC